>NZ_JBHYIK010000001.1:149236-186259 GCF_042739735.1 Amycolatopsis sp. NPDC059027
TTGAACCTCTCCCGGGGGGGCGGCTCGGTGTTTTTCGCCCCGGCGCTTTTTCCCCGCCCGGCGCGCGCACACGTGTGTGCCGTCGAGCCTCGGCAGCATCCGATCCAGGATCACCAGGTCGGGCTTGAACGCGGAGAAACTGTCCAGCGCCATGACGCCGTCGCTGGCCACGGCGACCAGCATCCCGGAATGGCTGAGATAGCCGGCTATCACCTCGGCCATCGTCGGGTCGTCCTCGACCACCAGGACCCGATGGTTCCGTGGCGCGGTCTGTGTCAGCTCGTCTGGCCCGCCGGTCACTGCACCTTCCCGTCACTGCCGCCCCACCGGGGTCGAGAGTAACGGGGGTGTGCAGTCAGTGACCGGCGAGGTGGGGCGTCTGGACCTGGACGGTCCGGCGTCGGGTCGCGTACTGCGCGCGGCCGGGCGGCAGCTTCAGCGGCCGGACGTCGTTGAACAGCGGGCCCTCCGACGGCGGGCAGGACAGCAGCGCGACCGGGGTGTTGATCTCCGCCAGCCGCCTGAGCAGCGGGTCCTGCTGGCCCCGGCCGATGGTGGTGGCACTGCGCGCGACGACGACGTGCAGGCCGATCTCGTAGCCGTGCGCGAGGTGGTCGAGCAGGGCGAGGAACGGGGTGTCCATCGGGTCGGTGCCGATCAGGTCGTGGTCGTCGACGACGAGGAACAGCTCCGGGCCGGTCCACCAGTCGCGCAGTGGCAGCCGGTCCGGCGTGATTTCCGGGCCGGGCACGCGTTTCGCCATCGCCCGCGACGAACCGGCGACCGCCTCGCGCACCAGGTCCTTCGACACCGCGTAGCCCAGCCGATACTCCTCGGGTACGGCGTCGAACAGCTGCCGCCGGGTGTCGACGAAGGTGATCCGCGCCTGCTCCGGGGTGTACCGGGAGACGACGCCGCGGGCGATGTGCCGCAGCAGGTTCGTCTTGCCGGTCGCGTCGTCGCCGACGACCACGAGGTGCGGATGCTCGGTGAAGTCGTGCCACAGCGGGTTCATGTCCTCGCCGGACAGGCCGAGCGGGATCCGGAGCGCGCCTTCGGCCGGTGGCAGCTCCGCCACGTCGAGCACGGCGGGCAGCGTCCGCACCGGTGGCGCCGACGGGCCGTGCCACGCCCGCGCGATCGCGTGCACGAGCGCCGCGGAACCCGCCGCCGGGTCCTCGTCGGTGCCGAGCCGCGGCAGCGCGGTGAGGAAGTGCGCCTTGTCCTCGGTCAGCCCGCGTCCCGGGATCTTGGGCACGGTAGCCGCCGCCCGCATGTTGATCATCGACTCGACCGGGTCGCCGAGCCGTAGTTCGAACCGGGTGCCGAGCTGATCGCGCAGCCCGCCGGTGATCTCGCCGGACCGTGTCGCGGTGATGACCAGATGGACGCCGTAGTTGAGCCCGCGCGTTGCGAGCAGCGTGAACGTCGGCACGAGATCCATGAAGTCCTGCCGGATCGTGGCCCAGCCGTCGACGACGAGGAACACGTTGCCGTACTCCTCGCCTGCCAGCTGCCCGGCCGCGCGGCGACGGCGGAAGTCGGCGATGGACTCGATGCCGAGTTCGGCGAACCGCTGCTCCCGCTCGGCCAGCAGCGACGTCACCTGTTTGATCGTGCGGTGCAGGCGCTCGGTGTCCAGCCTCCCGGTCACACCGCCGACGTGCGGCAGCGCGGTCAACGCCGTCAGCAGGCCGCCGCCGAAGTCGAGGCAGTAGAACTGGATCTCGCGCGGGGTCCGGATCAGCGCGAGCGCGGTGACCAGGGTGCGCACCATCGTGCTCTTGCCGCTCTGCGGGCCGCCGATGATCGCGACGTGTCCGCCCGCGCCTTCGAGATCGGCGATCAGCGGTTCCCGCAGCTGCTCGAAGGGGCGGTCGATGATCCCGGCGGGCACGGACATCCCGCGTTCCTGAGCGTCCACTGTGGTCAGTCCGCGGTCCGGGGACCTGGTCAGCGCGGGCAGCAGCTCGGTCAGCGACGGCGGAACGTCCAGCGGGGGCAACCACACCCGGTGCGCGGGCGGGCCCGAGTCGTCGAGCCGGTCGACCGCGACACCCAGCAACGTTTCCCCGGTGGCCTCGGGCTCCGGCTCTTCGGCGACGGGCAGTTCACGCGGCGGGACGTACGCGGAGGTGTAGGGCACGATCTGCCTGGCCACGATCGACTGCCGGGTGTCCCGCCGGGTCTGGCGGTATTCGCCCGAAACGTAGGCGGCTTTGAATCGCGTGAGCGTGTCCACATCGGTTTTGAGGAAGCCGTTGCCCGGCTGGGGCGGCAGCTGGTAGGCGTCCGGAACCCCCAGCACACCACGGCTTTCCATGGCCGAGAACGTGCGCAGGCCGATCCGGTAGGAAAGGTGCGATTCGAGCTGGTGCGTGCGGCCCTCGTCGAGCCGTTGCGAGGCCAGCAGCAGGTGGACGCCGAGGCTGCGGCCGAGCCGTCCGATCATCACGAACAGGTCCATGAACTCCCGATGCGCGGCGAGCAGCTCGCTGAACTCGTCCACCACGACGAACAACGTCGGCAGTGGGGCGAGCGGCGTACCGCAGGCGCGGGCCGTCTCGTATTCGAGGACCGAGCTGTAGTTTCCCGCCTTGCGCAACAGTTCCTGACGCCGGATCAGCTCACCGTGCAGCGCGTCCTTCATGCGTTCGACGAGCACGACCTCGTCGGCGAGGTTGGTGATCACCGCCGAGGTGTGTGGCAGCCGGTCGAGACCGAGGAACGTCGCGCCGCCCTTGAAGTCGACGAGGACGAAGTTGAGCGTCTCCGAGGAATGGGTCAGTGCCAGGGAAAGCACGAGCGTCCGCAGCAGTTCCGACTTCCCGGAACCGGTGGCGCCGATGAGCATCCCATGCGGGCCCATACCGCCCTGCGCGGACTCCTTGAGGTCCAGTTCGACCGGCGTGCCGTCGGCGCTGACCCCGATCGGCACCCTCAGGCGGGCGGCGCCGACGTGCCGGGCGTGCAGTTTCGCCAGGTCCGCGCCGCGCAGGTCGAGGATGGTGAGCAGGGTGGTCAGCTCGAAGTCGGTGGTCAGCGGCTCGGTGCTCTCGGTGGACACCGCGAGCCGGTACGGCGCGAGCAGCCGTGCGAGCGACTCGGCACGGACGGTGCTCAGCGTGTCCGGCGTGCCGATCGGGGTCGCGGTTTCCTTGCCGCCGCGTTCCGTGCGCACCAGTTCGGCCTTCCCGGCGTCGACGCGCAACAGCAGTGTGCGCGGGTCGGACTCCCAGTCCAGCGCGCTGCCGAGGTCGAGCACCGTGACGTTGCGATAGCCGGCACCGGCCATGCGGCTGCCGTGCGCGGTGCTGGCGCCGTCGAGGACGACGATCGTGTAAGGCTCGTCCTGGGTGGGCATCGCGTCGCGGTCGAAGAACGGCCGCCCGGACAGTTCCTCGCCGAGCAGGCCCTCCAGCTCGCCGATCGACTCGGCGACCAGCCGCACCGGGCCCGCGCCGTCGGTGTCGGCCGGATGCAGGTTGTGTGGCAACCACTTCGCCCACGACCACGCGGCGTGCTCCTTGCCGACGATCACGATCCGCAGGTCCTGCGGGGCGTGGAACACCGCCAGCTGAGCCAGGATCGCGCGGGCCACACCGCACGCGATCTCGGCGTCGCCGCGCAGCAGCACCCGCGCGTACGATCGGAGGTACACCGCGATCGGCTGGTCCGGCACCGTGCCGTAGGCCCGGATGAACCGGCGCAGCGCGTGCGCGCAGAGCGGTTCGAGGTCCTCGACCGGTTTGGTGGACAGCGGGGACAGCCGGGTCCCCAGTTTCTGGTCCCCGACAGCGATCCGGACCTCGCCGAAATCCGGGTGGTCCGGCCGGGTCTCCCACAACCGCGACGTCCGGATCATCGACCACAGCGCGGCAGGGGCGGGATGCCGCCAGCCCTGCGCGCGCTGCTGGTCACCGATCGTCGCGCGCACCTTCTTCCGCGCCTGGGCCAGATAGCGCAGGAAGTCGCGGCGCGCACCGGACATCTGGCGCTTGCGCTCGGAGGCGGCGCGCAGGAACTGTGCGGCGAGCATGCCGACGGCGGCGAGCACCATCAGGCCGATCGCGAAGTACATCAGCGTGCCGCCCGCGCCGGAACCGGGCCGCAGGAAGATCATCACCATCGCCAGCGAGGACAACGCCATCGGTAGATAGGTGATGACACCGCTGAAGCCACTTTGGACCTCGGGCAGCTCGGGTGGCTCCTGGAGGCTGATCTCGCCGGAGGGCATCGGCGGTCCTGGCTGCCGTTCGGGGCGGCGGAACAGCACGATGCTCACGGCGGTGTCCTTTCCTGTCGGAACTGGCCGGCGAAGAATCGCACGCCCGCCGCCGGGAATCAGGTCCCGTAAATCGGCGACGTTACAAGCACTCGTTCTGTGGATAACGTCGTCGATGGAATCCACAGTGGACAACAGGAGTGTGGAGTGAACAGCACCGTCGCGGGCCTGTGCCGCTTGTCGATCCGGGCGCGGGGGAAGAGCTTCGACCTGGCGGTCCCGGCCGACGTGCCGCTGGCCGACCTGCTGCCCACGATCGTCGGCTACGCGGGCGACGACCTCGACGAGGCCGGGCTCGACCACGGCGGCTGGGTACTGCAGGACCTCGGTGACGCGCCCCTCGACGAAGAACGGACGCCGGAGGCGCTCGGCCTGCGCGACGGTCAGGTGCTGTACCTGCGCTCGCGTCAGGACACCCTGCCCGCGGTGCACTTCGACGACATCGTCGACGGGATCGGCGCCGGGCTGCGGGATCGGCCGGGGGCATGGCATCCGGCGGCGACGAAGTGGCTGCTGCACGGGATGGCGCTCGTGGTCGCCGCGTTCGCGTGGGCCGGGATTCTCTTGCCAGGCCCCACGTTGCCGCGTACGGCTGCGGCGATCGTCGTCGCGTTGCTGCTGCTCGCCGCCGCGGGCTCGGCGTCGCGCGCGGTCGGCGACGCGGTGGCCGGGACGTTGTACGGCGTCGCGGCGGTCCCGTTCTTCGCGCTCGCCGGGCTGCTCGTCCCCGGCTCGTCGGCCACCCCGGCCGCGCTGCTGCTCGCCTCCGCCACCGCGGCCGCGGGCGGGGCGGTGCTCGCGCTCGTCGCCTCCGGCACGCATCCGCACGTCCACCTCGGCGTACTCGTCGTGTGCGTGTTCGGGGTGCTGACCGCGGGGATCATGGCGGCCACCGGTGAACTCGCTTCGGCGGCCGCCGTGGCCACGGTGGTGGCAGTGCTCTTCGGCGCGTTCGTCCCCGGCCTCGCGTTCCGGCTCGCGGGGCTGAAGATGCCGCCGCTGCCGACCAACGCCGATCAGTTGCAGGAGGGCATCGACCCGCTGCCGAGCCGGACGGTCCTCGACCGGGGTGCCGTCGCCGACCGGTACCTCGTCGCGTTGTTCCTGGCCACCGGCCTCGTGTGCGCAGCGGCGATCACCGGCCTGCTCACGGCTTCCGGCTGGGCACCGGCGGTGCTGGCCGGGGTGCTGAGCGCCCTGCTGCTCCTGCACGGCCGCGAGGTCGGCGGCGTCCGCACCCGGCTCGCCGTGGTGCTGCCCGGGGCGTACGGCCTCGTGGCCCTGGCGATCACGCGGGCCGTGCACCTCGCGCTGCTCGGCAGGCTCCTGCTCATCGTCGGCGCGCTGCTCGTCGGTGCCGCGCTCATGGTGGCGGGCTGGACGGTGCCGGGACGGCGCATGGTGCCGTACTGGGGCCGCGTCGCCGACGTCGTCCACGTCCTGCTCGCGGTGGCGCTGCTTCCGTTGACGCTGCTGGTACTCGGCGTCTTCGGCTTTCTCCGCGCCATCAACGGATAACACCCCGACTCGAGGAAGGCGTGGCCCGTGCGGTCCCGACGCGATCAGGTTCAGGCGCACCTGTTCATCATGGGCAGGCTCGGCGCGGGCATGCTGCGTGCCGACCCTGATATCCCGGACACCCCGCAACGGCGGACGACACGGGGTATCGCGATCGGTGTCGCCGTCACCGTCCTCATCGGACTCGGTACCGTCCTTTTCGGACTCATCAAACCCGGCGGCGCGACGTCATGGCAGCAGGCGGGCACGGTCGTGGTCGAGCGGGAGAGCGGCGCGCGGTGGATCTACCTCGGCGGCGTGCTGCATCCGGTGCTGAACCAGGCCTCGGCGAAGCTACTCGCCGGTCCGTCGCTGTCGGTGCAGGAGGTTTCGGCGAACTCGCTGGCCGGGACGCCGCGCGGGACGCCGATCGGGATCCCCGGCGCCCCGGACGGACTGCCCGCCGCGGACGCGCTCAGCTCCGCGCCGTGGCTCTCCTGCGCCGCGCCGGACGGGGACGGGCAGCCACGGAACTACACCCTGCTCGTCGGCGAGGCCGGCGGTCGCCCGCTCACCGCGACCGACGCGCTGCTCGTGTCCGGTCCGGACGGTGCGGTGTTCCTGGTGTGGTCCGGCCAGAAGCTGCGGATGGACCCGGCCGCGGGCGGTCCCGCCGCGCTCGGCTACGGCACCACCGACCCGGTCAAGGTGCCCGCGGGTTTCCTCAACGCGCTGCCGTCCGGGCCGGATCTGGTCGCCCCGGACGTGCCCGGCCGGGGAAACGCGGGACCCGATCTCGCGGGCAGGTCGAGCCGGGTCGGGCAGTTGTTCAAGGACACCGCCGGGCGGCCGTACTTCCTGCGGGAGGACGGGCTGGTGCCGCTCACCGCGACGTTGTTCGCCCTGATCGGCGGCGACCCGAAGACGCAGAGCGGTGCCTACGGCGGACATCCGGTCGACGTCCGGCCCATCGGTGCCGGTGACGTGACCGCACATGCGGCGCCACCCGCGGCGAAGGCCGCTTTGACCCACAACGATGCCTTGCCGGACGAGCCACCGGGGCTGCAGCGCGACGATCACGACTTCGCGTTGTGCGCGGCCACGACGTCCGGGCAAAGCGTGTCCACGAGCACCCTGCTGGTGCCCAGAGCGGTGACCGACGCGGCGAAGCCGCCGATGGCTCAGCCGGGTGTCGCGCTGTCCTGCGCGGGGCCCGACCGGGTCGCGATCGCGCCGGGCAGCGGCGTCCTCGTGCGCAGTGTGTCCACAGGGGACGGTGCGAGCGACGCCGTTTCGCTGGTGGCGGACAACGGTGTCGAATACCCCGTTCCGACCGCGGACGCGCTCAAGCAGCTCGGTTACGAAGGCGCAACCGCGGTCCGGATGCCCGCGCTGCTCGCCGGCCAGTTGCCCACCGGGGCCGCGCTGGATCCCGGCGCCGCGGGCAAACCGGCCGGCGGGCAGACGCCGGCATCGGCGAAGCGGTGCTGATTCTCCTTCGATGTCCCTGTTTTTGGGGCGTGGAGGGAACTTCGCCTCGGTCGTAGGTTCGTCTCGGCGGTTCCCGGCACAAGCAAGGAGCGAAAAGTGGTCCAGCAGAACATCAGCGTCCCGTATTCCGAACTGGCGAAAGGAATCCAGGAAATCCAGAACCACGCCAACCAGATGAACCAGACCAGCATGTGGGTGAGCGACGTCCGCACCCACCTGCAGCAGATGCACCGCTCGGATTCGGCGCGGCTGTACCAGCAGAAGGTCGACCAGTGGAGCGAGGGTTACCAGAAGGTGAAGACCCAGTTCGACGACATCATCGGCAAGCTCCAGAACACGGTCAACAGCTTCCGGAACACCGACGGCCACAACCAGAACCTGACGGCGAGCTTCCAGACCACGCCGGAATACGGCTCTTCCTACGAGAACGCGCTGAGCTGACCCGAGGAGCAACTCGTGAACGACGAACAGTACATCGAGCCGACCAACGTCCAGGCGGTCGAGCACGACATGACCATGATCTCCAAGAAGATCGACGGCCAGATCCAGGATCTGGAACACCGGATCACCAAGCTGGTGCAGCAGACCGGCGGCCAGTGGAGCGTGGACTGGCAGGCCAAGCAGAAGCTCATCCACACCGCCCAGGCGCAGATGAACACCCAGTTCTCGCACGGTACCCGGATTCTCGGGGCCATGCGCGAGGCGATCCAGCGCACCGACCTCAACAACGCCAATCAGTTCTAGTTCCGGGGTGACCACGCATGGTTGAGGAAAAGGGAAACCACGGTGGTGACACGATCGCCTACTCGGACTCGGCGGTGGCGGACCAAAAGAAGCAGCTGACGGACTTCCGCGCCGAGTTGACGTCTCATCCGGCGATTCTCGCCCTGCAGCGCTTCGGCGTCGGGGGCGGCACCCCGGATTCGACCGTGATGGCCGGGACGTCGGCCATGGGGCAGCAACTGAGCACTCAGTTCGCCGCCTTCGCGAAGTCGGCGTCGGACCAGGTCAAGGATCTGGCCGACAAGACCGTGATCGGCTGGATCGACGGGCTCGAGAACTGGGGCAAGAACTCCCAGGACACCGAGCACGAGAACTTCGGGTCGGCCCAGCAGTACCAGACCGACCCGAATACCGGCGGCCACGCCTGAGCCGCGTACGAGCCGATTCCTCGCGGTTGACGGCCGCAAAGTCCTACTTTCCGGAGGGTATTTGCCATGGGTTGGGAGCAGGCGCTGACCACTCTTGTCCCGAAGGACCAAAAGGTCGTTAACCGCGACGAATTCGCCGGGCCGAAATCGCCGCCGTGGATCGCCGCGGTCGGTGTCACCGACAACGGCGGCCACGGCGGAGGTGGCGTCGACCCGCAGAAGACCTGGGACGTCTATATCCCGTTCGACATCACCGGCTATGTCGGTTCGCTGTTGCAGACCCGTTCCGGCTACGTCTGGGTCAACCTCGACTGGGGCAAGCTCGACGGCACCGACGGGGCATGGACGAAGATCCTCCATATCGGCGAGGAGATCCTCGATCCGCTGGTACACCCGCCCGAGGGAAACACTGTGGTCAGCCGAGCGAGTTTCACCAACGCGGCACAGATGTTGCGCGATATCAACACGTTCCTCGATCAGTGGAGCCGGAAACTCTCGTCGCAGGCCAAGCAGGTCGAGTCCGGTGGGGACCTGCAGGGCCAGGCGGCCAAGACGTACCAGAGCCTGCTGGAGAACGCCGGGAAACGCCTCGGCGAATTCGGCGGACGGCTGGCCGATCCACTGCTCATCGACGCGCTCGCCCAGAGCCGGGACACGCTCGGCAACGAGGTCGTCGGTCTCCTCAACCAGTTCATCGCCTGGCGGGGCACCCCGCTGCACGATCCGCGGGAGGCGGTGCACACGGCGCTGCTCGGCGCCGGGCTCAAGGCCGAGGTGGATTCGAGCGGAGGAAACAACAACTGGGCCAATGTGACCACCAAGTGGGGTGGCATCTGGGACGAGAGCTTCAAGACCGGACTGGACCGGGAGGCCAAGAACCTGTGGCTCAACAACTACGCGTGGGCGCTTGACCCCTTGGCCGACTTCCTGATGAAGGCGACCGAGAGTGCCTACGGCGTCACGGTGAACCGCATCTCGCCCGTCCAAATGGGGCAGATCGCTCCGACGTACAAGCCCCCGTCGTCCACAGGGGACGGTACGGGTTCCGGCTCCAACCAGAATCCCTTCACGGGAACCGACACCGGTACCGGCGGATCGGGTGGCCAGGGTACGGGAACGGGTGGCACCGGTGATCACGGCGGAAACGGTGACCTTCCACCCGGCACGGGCGGCACCGGAACCGGTGGAGAGCACGGCAAGAACGGCGACGGCACCAACGGCGACGGCAGCGACGGTAGCGACCTCGACACCGGGGACGGCGGCGAAACCGGAACCGGTGGTCACGGCTCCCAAGGTGGCCAAAGTGGACAGAACGGGTCCACCGGGCACGGCACGAAGGACCAGACCCCGCCGCCGATCGGGCCGACCACCACCCAGTTCGGCCCCGGCGGCATCGGCAGCGGCTCCGGCGGCGGCAGGCTCGGCTCGAAGAACCCGGATCCGGACGGCGCGGGCACCAGCTCGATCATCGGCCCGGACGGCAATCCGGTCCGCTACTCCGACGGGGAGCCGGTCACCGTCCCGAACGGTTCCCACATCAACCCGGACGGCACCGTGGTCAAACCGGACGGATCGCCGGTGACAGACAAGAACGGGCATCACCTCACGGTGCCGAAGGACTCGGTCATCCGGCCGAACCAGGCGGGCGGCGGATCGGTCTTCGACCCGACGACCGGTGGCACCAGCTCGGTGTTCACCCCGGACGGTCAGGTCGCGCGGGGCCCGGACGGCAACCCGATCACCGTGCCGGACGGTTCACACATCAACTCGGACGGCACGATCACGCGCCCGGACGGCTCGCGGGTCACCGGGTCCGACGGGAATCCGCTGCACGTCGACCCGCACGCGAAACTCCAGCACAACACCGCGTTGCGGTGGCCGGACGGCTCGACCTATCACGACGGGAACAACCAGCAGCTGTATCTGCCGCCGGGGTCGGGCATCGGGCCGGGTGGGCAGATCGTGGACCCGAACCATCAGTCGATGTTCGGGCCGAACGGCGCGATGCACGTGCCGGACACGCCGTACGCCAAGAACAAGCTGAACAGCATGGCCCCGTTCCATTCTGACGCCCAGGGCGGCGTGAAACTGTCATCCGGCGAAATCGGGGACCCTGCGAAGCGCGGTACGACGAACTCTTCGGCGCTCGACGACGCGCTGGAGAAGCAGCAGAAGCTCAAGACCGAGACCGGCCCGCACACGCTGGGTGAGTCGGGCAAGAACGGGCAACAGCAGTCGGCGATGCCGCCACCAGGCATGGGCGGGGGCGCCGGCGCCGACGGCAAGGAACGGCAGCGCACCACCTGGCTGGCCGAGGACGAGAGCACCTGGGGCACGGACAGCGGTGGTTTCACCGCGGCAATCGGACGTTGAATCGGACGCTGAGGAGAAATGATGCACACTCGCCTGCAGGAACAGCTCAACCAGGCCATCGCCGAACTGACCGAGCAGCAGAAGGCGATCGAAGAGTGCCAGCAGCACCTGACCGGTCAGTCCGCTTCGGTGCGTTCCAAGGACCGGATGCTTTCGGCCACTGTGGACGCCCAGGGTGGACTGTCCAAACTGGAGTTCCACGACACGCGGTACCGCTCCATGGCGCCCGCCGAACTCGCCGACGTCGTCACCAAGGTGGTCGCCGAGGCGCGCCGGGAGATGCTCGGCCAGGTCACGTCGGCGTTGCAGCCACACCTGCGGGGACTGGCGGATCTGACCGCCTCGACGACCGGATCCCATGAGTGGGACGCCTTTCTCGAGCCGCTGCGCAAGATGATGCCCACGCCGATGTTTGGTGAGGACCGGCGATGAGTGAACCGATCTCCGTCCCCGCCGACCTGAAACAGAAGTTCTCGAACTTCGGCACGCTCTCGAACCTGGTGAGCGACCAACGCAAGGTACTCGACGACATCCACCGGATGAACCAGGACGCCGCCGGGCACGACGACGAAACTGCGACCAAGTACCAGGAGCAGACCAAGGAAGGCACCGAGAACGTCTCGGGCCTCGTCGAGGAGATCGCCGGATACCTCGGCCTGACCCAGGACAGCGGCCACCTCGCGGCGGACATGTTCGCCGAAGCCGAGGCCGGAAACCAGGACCTGGGCACGACCTGGATGCCGACGGGCACCAGCGTGGGGAGGCCCGGCCACTCGGGTTGACCGGGAACCGGGGGAGGGAAGGGAGCGCGCGGCCGTGTCGTTGATGATCAACGAGCAGGGCATCACCCTGTTCAAGGTGCTGACCGGCACCGAGTGGCCGACGGCGGACGAGGACAAGCTGCGCGAGGTCGCCGTGCTCTACCGCCAGGCGGGAGAGAACTTCCCGCGGATCTCCGAGCAGATCCGGAAGCTCACCGACGCCATCGGCAGCGATTTCAACGGTCAGGCCGGCGCGGCGTTCGCCGACCGCATGCGGCAGCTGATCACCAAGAACGACAAGGGAGTCGTGCCGCTCGAGGCCGCGGAGAAGGCGGTCAAGGCGTACGGTGAGTACGCCGACAAGATCGCGACACAGGTCGAGTACATGAAGTACTCCGCGATCATCCAGCTGATCCTCATCCCCGCCCAGATCGCGGCCGCGTACGCGATGGCGCCCGTCACCGCAGGGCTGTCCCTGCTGCTCGTCCCGACCATCAAGGCGGTCGGCAGCATGATCCTGCGGTTCCTGCTGAACCTGCTGCTCGAAACGATCGTCTCGGTCGCGATGGCGGTGCTCGCCGCGGTGCTGGCGGATGTGATCGCCCAGGAGATCCAGATCGGGCAGGGCCACCGCAACACGTTCGACTTCGAGAGCCTGGAGAACGCCGTCAAATCGGGCGCGCTGTCCGGGTCGCTCGGTGGTGTCGCGTCCATGGGTGCCAAGGCACTCGGTGACACCCTGGCCAAGCTCGTCACCAAGGATCTCGGCAAGTTCCTCACCGAGAGCATCAAAAATGTGTTCCCGGATTCGCTGAAGGACTTCGGGGAGCAGTTCGCCAAGACACTGACGAAGTACAAGACCAACATCACGCAGAGTTTCGGCGACGAATGGTCTCGCAACCTGCCCAAGAGTGAGGCGAAGTCACTCGCGAACGACCTGACGAAGGTGTTCGACAAGAGCTTCGAGAACACCCTCACCAGTGCCGAGAAGAAGGCGCTGGGCAAGGCCTGGTCGGACACCTTCACGTCGAACGTCGGCCACGTCGGCAAGGCCGAATTGCAGCAGGAACTCAAGACGGCGCTGCAGCACTTCGAGGGCAAGATCGGCTCGGACACCTTCAAGGCGCTGACGCACGACGTACCCGAGGTGATCTACAAGGAGACCTCGGAGCATCTGAAGGGGTCAGTGCCGTACCAGATCCTCAAGCCGATCGCGGGCGCGCCGGTCTACGGCGCCCAGGGCTACCTTGGCGAAGGCCTGGACAACCTGGCTTTCAGCGATGAGCACCAGTTCAAGGCGAACTGGTGGAGTTTCACCGGCGGCGCGGTCACCGGTGCCGCCGGTGACCTGATGGACAAGTTCATGGGCGAGCCTCTCGCGGACAAGCTCAAGGACGTCGTCGAGAACCTCAAGACGCCGGACATGCCGGACGTACCGAAGGACCCACCAGGCGACACCTCGACGTTCGACGGCGGCGTCCCGCACGGCTTGGGCGACATATCTCACGGTGACGGGAACGACTTCGATCCGTCCGTTCTGGACCATTTCGAACCGGTGGAGACCGATTTCCCGAGCGGACACGAAAACGTTGCGGACGAGGGCGGAAACCACCCGGGGAACACATCGTCCACTCAGGACAAGCCGGTCGTTCAGGTCCCGACGTCGGTGCACACCCCGGCCACCGGTAACGGCCACAGCACCGGTCCCGGCGCTTCGCGTTCCCCGGAACCTCCGTCGACCACCACACCACCCTCCGGACGGCCTCCGGTGGGTGATTCCGGGACGCGGCCGGAGAACCACGGCCCCGGCGCGCCCACACCGGTGCCGACCAGTTCGGATCATGCGGGCCCCGAGCGACAGCACACCGGCGAAGACCAGGAGCTTCACCAGCTGAAGAGCTTGGAAGACCAGCTCAGCGCCGCGCCACCGGCGCCACACACCCCGGTGACCGAGTACGTCGCGCACGTCGAGGGTGCCCCCGTGGTGCCCCATGCGCTGCCGGATCAGGTGCGGCTGGACCGGCTCCACACCGGTGAGCACGGCACCATGACGCCCGAGGAGAACCGGCAGTGGGCGGACAGGATCGCCGAGGCCGGGAAGCACGGACCTCAGCACGTGCTCGACGTCATGACACAGCGGGACGAGCGGTACGCCGAACTCGCCAACGAACACCAGGAACACGAGGCGAACGAACACGCCGAATTCACCGAGGACTTCACAGCGAAGTACGAGAATCTGAAGAACACTCCGCTGGAGTTGTCCGAAGAGGACTCGAACGCCCTCGATCTGCTCGCCCAGCTGCCGGACCCGCCGATGCTTCCCGCGGACGACGAACTCGCCGAGCGGTATCGGAAGGTGTTCGGAGATGACCCGGGCGACATGTCTTCACCGCAGAAGGCGTACGAGCACGCGGAAAAGCAAGCACAGCGCTCGGCCAGGGAGCACGAGCGCAAGCTCGGGATGACTGACGTCGAGAGCGCGAAGTGGCAGAAACAGAAGGAAGCGGCCACCAAGCTCGGCGACGCGACGGAACACCTCAAGCTGCTGGACGACTACGCGAAACGGCTGGAAGAGTTGCGTGCCGCCAAGGACGCGGCGGAGATGTCCGAACTGCAGCACCGGCTCGACGACCTCAAGTCCGTCACCTTCGCCCCCGACGCCGTTTCGACCGAGACAAGCAGCGATCTTCAGCACGAGACACACGTCCTGGACCTGCTGAAGGATAGCGAAAAGGTCAAAGCACCACCCGATCTGCCGCATGCGGACGAGCCACTGCCCAAGCCGCCGTCCCGCAAACCGGGCGGGGGACGTGGGCCGTCCGACGACGATCTCCAAGCGCGGCTGAACCGGCTCAAGTCCGTCACGCCCACGTCGTCTGACGATCACGAGATCGGCACGGAGGCGAAGCCGGGCGGCGTCGACGATCTGCCGCCAGTGCCAGGGCATACCCCCGACAGCAAAGTGGACGAGGAACAATCATCCGTCCACAACGGACAGCAGCCGCCGGACGAGCCGAAGACGCACGAAACCCGCCCAGCGCCGCTCGAACAGATGGTGCAGCGTCCGCCGCTGGAAGAGGACCGGGAGGCAGGGCCGGGAGGTTCCGTCCCGAAGCCGGACGATCTGGACGACCTGTTCGGCAAGACCGACGAGCACGTCTCGAGCGAATCGGTCACCTCGAACAAGGCTGTGCTGGACGATTTGAGCTGGCAGCACGCCCCTGCCGACCGGACCGCGGACTGGTTCGCTCCGCGTGATCCGGCCCCGCCGGAGCTGTGGGAACACCTGCGGGAGAGTACGCCGCCGCGCACGGTGACCACCGAGTCGGCCGATGTCGTGAGCAGCAGCCGGATCGAGACCGGCGAGGACGGCCGCCCGCACATCGTGCTCGACTCCGCCACCGGGATGATCGGCTACGACCACCGCCGATACACCCTCGCCGACGGCCGTGCCGTCCAGGAGTTCACCGTCCGGGTGCATCTCGACCCCGCGGCGGGGGTCGCCACTGTTCACCTGGCAGGCACGAAACAGAAGGTGCTCGACGGCGTCGGCCGCTTGTACAACCGCGGCTACCGGTTGCCGGGCGGGGATCAGTTCCATGTGCGGGTCGAGTTCACCGATCAGCCCGGTGCGGCGCATGCGCGTGTCCGGCTGCGTCATCGGGGAACCACCGATCAGGCACATTGGTCGGTGGGGGACAGCGGCACCGTGCTGGCGCACGAGATCGGTCACTATCTCGGGCTGCCCGACGAGTACGTCGACCCCTCTCGGGTCCTCCAGGGCTCCCGGGGCGGCCGGGTGCACACCGATACCTCACTGATGGGGACCGCCGCCCTCGGTGACCATGCCAAGTTGCTGCCCCGGCACCTGTGGCTGGTCGAGCACGTCGCCAACGTCGCGCTGCCGGTGCATCCCGGACCGTCGCAGGAAGTGTCGGGCAGCCGGGAAGTTCCACAAAGGACGTTCGAGCCGCCCCAGCGTGCGATACTCAAACTACACGGCCTGGACATGGTCGCGGTCGAGGCGGACGGCCCAGAAACGAGCTTCGCCGCCGCGGTGACCAAGACACTGGACCCCGCCTCGCCCGCCCCGGGCCCGGACTTGGCCGGCAAGTCGCTGAAAGAGATCGCCGAGGCCGCGGGCGCGCGTGTCCACGTGCTGGAAGCGGACGGCACCTTCACCGCATACGGCCGGGTCGCCGGGGTTCCAGTGCACGTCGTGCGGGTCGGCGACCGCTACCATGCGACGAAGGAGATAGTCCACATCGGACGCCCTGGCATCTCGTACCCCGGCCCGGCGAAGATGGCAGTCGAGCATGGCAGCCCCACGGTGCACCGCGGGGAGTTCGAGGTGGAGACCATCGCGGGCAAGCACTACGTGCGGATGTACACCGCGGTCGTGCATCCGGAGCTGTTCTCGGGGGACCAGGTCCGGCCGAAGACGGAGCACAAGGACATCCAGCAGGATCCGAAGACCGGCCGGATCAAGGTGTCACCAGGCCGCAATTCGAGGCTGTGGGTGGGTGCGGGACGTCCGCTACGGGCGTTGCAGTGGCTCACCGTGTACCAGCGCGATGAGGGTGGTAAACGGCTGAAGGGTGAATCGTCCGCGGTGGTCACCCCGGTGCTGCGGTCGTTCCTGATTCCGTACAAGAAGACCTATCAGGCGATCACCGATGGGGCTGTGGTCGAAGGCGTCGGGGCGTCGGCCGCTGCGGGCAAGACGTTCAATGTGGACCAAGCGGCTGATCCCAACCAATTCGGCGTCGGAGGCGTCGATCTGGACAAGCTGATCGAGCAGGCGGTACGGGGGTCGCTCATCAGCTACACGGCAACCGGCACCGAGTTCCCGAAGGGCGGTACGTCGGGCCGGGAGCTGCCGATGTCCACATTGCACGAGCGTCTTGGACTGAGCCGGGACTTCCGGTCCGACGTGTTCGGTGAGGACTACGACCCGTGGTTCAAGGGCAGGGACGAGAAGGGAAAGCTGAAGTTCAGCAACGATCCACAGCGGTTGCGCGAGATCGCCGTCGAGTTGCGCGAGCATGTCGTCACGTGGGAGCAGATGAAGCAGGCGGTGGGGGAGCGCCGTCCTAACGCGCGTATCGAGCCGGACGCGGACTCGTTCCCCGGCCAGGAAACCGAGATTCCGCAGACGACGGTGCGTGGATTCGAGGAGCGGGTCAGGCGGCTCAACCAGTTCCTCAACAAGGTCGGCCCCGGTGCCGCGATGGTCGGGAAGGTCAGCGACAAGGTCCTCTTGACCGCGCCGGATGTCCTCCGCGAGTACCTCGCCGATACCGCACCGCCCGATGTGGACAGTGCGGCCTTCCACGAAGTGCTGGGCAAGAAGGTCTTGCCCGACGTTGTGAAGGCGGTGACCAAGGACGTGGACACCGCGATCCGGATCCTGAACAACGGCACGACAGTCAAGGACGAAACCACGCTCGAACGGTTGATCAAGAACGGCGTCAAGGTGAAGTCGGGTGCTGTCCGCACCTTCGACGTACACGTTGTCGATAAACTGACCGACACCTTCGTGAAGAAGGTACGGGCACACCCCGCCTTGGCGCTGTTCGACGACGCCAGCCGCGAGGCCGTCGCGGAGGCGGTCAAGGGAGGCTTTCGGGAGGCGCTGACCGCCGAGTTCGGAAAGCTCCGTGACTTCGCGGATTTCGAGGGCGGCAGCGGGAAGAAGGCCGGGTGGCTCAGCGGTGACCGGCTCGTCCGGTTCGGTGACCAGGTGCGCGAACAACTGGCGCTGCCCGAGGTATCCGGGCTGCGGATCGTCGGCGATCGGTTCGCGGACATGGTCAAGGGTCGGGTGCTCGGCTCGGTCGTCACTCACGCGCTGGACGCGTTCACCGGGCGGGACCTCACGCGGGCGGCATCCGGGCAGCTGAAGACCGTCATCAAGGACGAGGTGCTGCCCAAGCTGGCCGCCGACATCGCCGACGCGTTGCGGACCAGCCCCGAGCTGGCGTTGGCGGATAAGGGTTTCCGGGACCTGATGGCGAGGGCTGTCGCCGACGAGGCACGGGCGAGGTCCGAACAGGCGCTGGACGGGTTCGTGTTCGACCCGGTCGACGCCACCGAGGTCGAACAGCTGATGGACAAGGCGCCGGAGATCGCCACGCAGGCCGAGATCGGCTTCCTGATCGCGGCCGACTCCAAGCGGATCGCCATCGACTTCAACACGCGCTTGCAGGGCGAGGGCAACGCTCCGTTTCCGAACAGCTTCGCCAAGTGGAACGCGAGCCGGGAGAAGGACGCCGAGGATCAGCGGCAGGCGGGCCGGGACCTTGACGAGCTGATCAACGGCCAGAACCGCGATCCACACGCCATTGTGGACGCCCTGATCGAGCGTTTTCCGGAACTGGGGCGCAAGTTCGACGAGGTCGCCACCAAGCAGCAACCAATGCCGCAACGTATCGAAAAGGGCACCTACACGTTCTACGAGCATGCGCAGATGGTGCTCGGGCAGTACTTCGAGCTCACCGCGCACGAGGACCCCGAGCAGCGTCTGGTGCCCGCGGACGCGTTGGCCAAGGCGATCCTGTTCCACGACATCGAGAAGGTCAACGCCAAGAACCAGTTCGGGAACGGGCAAGGGCAGCACGATCGTGAGCCCGAGCACAAGCTGGCGGTCCAGCTCATGGACCGTTACCGCCACCTGTGGGGCGGCGACGCGGAGCTCCGCGTGGTCCGGGCGATGGTCGACTCGGATCCGTTCGGGTTCTACCTGCGGGGCAAGATCGACGCCGACGAAGCGTTCCGGTTCGTCCACGACCTCGCCGCCACGCTCAGCCCGGCACCGGACGCGGCTCGCAGGCTGTTCGAGGAGTTCCACCAGTACTATCAGGCCGACTTCTCGTCCTATACCGTCCATAGTGGATATATCGACCGGGACGGGGTCCGGCGCGACGGACCGAACTCCTTCACGGCCAAGTTCGCCCGTGACGACGGCAGAATCTTGTTCACCGCCGACCACAGACATTTCGCGTACGCCGAATCCGCCTTGACGGAAAAGATCCGCGCTCTCGCCGGGATGTTCGCCACCGACCGGAGAATCGTCGAGCACCGCGAACGCATCCGGATCGCCGACGAACGAGCGCAGAACGAACTGCTCGGCCAAGAACCGGCGGACCATGAAGACGGCTCCTCGTTCAGGCGTGCTCCGGTGCGGGATGACGGTGGCGCGGGTGACGGACAACACGTCGAGCTGACCGTGGCGCACGAGCACTCGCGGGCCGAATCGGCGAATGAGCCCGGACCGCTACCGGCCACGGCGGAAGTCCGTCCGCTCGTGACGGCGAACCTCGCGACAGCCGAGGCGGTCAACGGCGAACAGCTGCGAGATTCCCTGGCAGCCGTCATGAAGAAGGCCGGGATCGGCGAGCGTACGGTGAAAGCACTGCTGGCGTCCTTTTCGGACCTCGAACTCAAGGAGAATTTCACGGCCTTCGCCAACGAGGGCGTCACCAAGTCCCTGGGAAGCGGCAAGGACGCCGTCGAAGTGACTGTCCAATTAGGAATTTCCGGTGAGGCGAAGGCCGCGAAGAGCGAAGAAGACTCAGGGAAGCACAAGATCACCAACGTCGAAGGAGACTACGGTAAGGGCGCGGCCGAAACCGCTTCGGTGGCGCCGCGGGACAAGGGCGTTTCGATGTCGTTGTCGGCCGGCACGGGCACCGCGACACCGGTGCGGACGGCCGAGTTGTCCCATACCACCAAGGCGGGTGTGTCGACGACGTGGAAGTCGGCGAACACCATGGAGGCCTCGCTTAAGTCGGCCGTGGAGCTTACCTCGGCCACCACGACGACCCAGCACGCGCTCACCTACGAGTTCACACTGCACACGGTCCGGCACACCATCTCCGATGGCGGGGAGGTGGAAGACGGCGTGACGCTGACCGCGCCGGTCGCGGCTCCTGTAACGGTTTCCGGGGCAACGCGACCACGGCCGGTCACCAGCCTGCGTTCCGCGTATCTGCGTGGCGATCGCGGCCTGGCCAAGGCGGTCATCGACGGGATGCCGGAGAATTCGTTGGTCCGGAACGCGGTGACCGTGGTGGGATCGGCCGCGCGGGACGCGCTGATTCAGCAGCTGAGCGGGAAGGGACTCACGACGCGTGGCCCGGACATACTCGCCGGACACGCGATCACCAAGACACTGACCTTCGAGCATCGTGGCCGTACGCGCACTGCCACAATGGAATTCCAGGCCAGGGCCAGGAACCCGGTTCCGCTGGCCCACGGCGAGGGCTCGGTGGCGCAGACCGCGGGCAGCAAGAACGAACACGCCGGGACACAGAAGTCCAAACAGGCACTCGACGTGAAATGGGGCGGTGGCGCTTCGGCGTCGTGGCCCGGGGCGGATGGCACCTACACACTTGGCTCGCGCAAGGACTTCACCCTGTCGCTCTCCGGCAGTGGTGTCGCGAGCGATGAGCTGACGATGGTGCACACCTCGGGCACGAAGGTGCAGCACGAGGCGATCACCAAGGGGAAGCTCACCGCCTACCGGGCGGATCTCGACTACACGGTCCGGCTCACCATGGACGACGGCCCGACGGTGATCATTGTGGACGGTCACCGCGTCGGGCACGGGGCGACGGTCTGGATGACCAAGGAAGACGCGGTGGCACAGGGCTGGGCCGCCGAACAGTCCACTCCGGACGCCACGGAGGCCGACCTGGCGGACGTCGCCCTCACCGCCTCCGCACTACCCATCTCGCCGATGTCGGTGCTGGGGGCGGGTACGGCGTCCTTCCCCGCCACCGCGCTCGCCGGCCGGATCCAGAACCTGCTTTCCGGCACGGCGCTGCCACATCGGAGCCGGCAGCTCTATCAGCCTTCGCACATCATGGTGAATCAGGAACTGGTCAAGACCGAAGTGACCCCGCAGTACCTCGCCGCGCACGCCGCGGACCTGGCGGGCAACGGCCTTTCCCTGTTGCTGCCCGCCGAAACCCACGCACGCACCTCGACCGGTACCGAGTACGTGCGGGTCGTCATCCGCGCGAAACCGGTGGCTCCGCCGACGCGTGCCCTCGCGACGGCCACCGAGCTGAAGACGACGACTCAGGCGGTCACCAGCGGTGAGCACACCTCGGTGGTGAAGCGAAACTGGGCGGCGGGCGGTGGGCTCGGCGCGGGTCTCCCCACCTTCCCGTGGCTCACCGCGCGCACGGCCCAGTTCTCGGTGAACGGCACCCGCAAGTTCGGCGACACCGAGGTCACCATGACGACCTCCGCCGGGTACGAGCACGAGAAGTCTTGGCAGACGTCCACTGTGCACGGTTACCGGCAGCGGGTGCGCTACGACATCGACGTGTACGGCGAAAACGGCAAGGCGCTGGGCGATTCGCTGATCGTGGACGCGACGTTCGAGGCGGCCGGTGGCAACCGGCTGCTGGGCGCGACACCCGGCCAGGAACCGTTGGGCGAAGCGAAACTCGTCGACAGCGGAATCCCGGTGCTGCCCTCGGGGTGGAAACAGACGTCCCTTCCCGACGACTACGCGGTGCACAGCATCGAACTTCCACCCGATCTCGCCGGATGGCTCGCCAAGGCCGTCACGGGAAAGGACGCCGGGCTGGGCGTGGTCGCCGACCATCTCGTGCACACGTTCGTCAGCCCGAGCGCACTCGCCGCCCACCTCGACAAGGTGGTCACCGGTACCTACCAGACGTCAGTGCACCGGTACGGGCAGGGCGAACTCTTCACCGGCTACCGTGATCAGCTCGGCACCGGCTCGGTGCGGATGGCTTTCGGCAACGCCAAGGTGATCGACCATGCCGAGAGCCTCGAGCTCACCGTGTCCGGCAAGGCCAAGAGCAGCCACGGACATGCCTCCGCGGACCGGAGCGTGTGGGACGTCTCGGGCGATCTACGGACGAATCTCCGGGTCAACAACGAGGCTTCGGTGGTGCCGCAAGGAACCTACACCCGGACCAGTGAGAAGGCCCATGGCACCGGGGTGAAGTTCGAGCAGGAGGCGAGCCGCGGCCGGATCTACACCGGCCCCGCCTACCTCGTTTCCCTCGACGCGAGCACAGTCCTCACCGGGCGGAACACCCAGCACACCAACGCGATTCTCGGCGATCACTTCGGCAAGCAGGCCGAGCGGCACTACCGGATCGACACCCCGGACACGATCCGGTTGTGGATACCCGCCGATCAACTCCACCAGCTCGGCGAGGTCCGATGGCAGATCGCGCCGATCCACGAGAGCGCTTCGTCACCCCCTTTGTCGCAGGACTTCGTCGCGGTGACCCACCCCGGCCTCGGGCACGTCGCCGTGCGGCAGGCGGTGACCACGGAACTGCTCCCCGAGATCCTGAAAGAACTGTCCACAGTGGCTTCCCCCGTGTTGCCGGAACCGGCTCGCCAAGGGTTTCTCGGGCAACTGCAGGGGTTGGCGAAGTCGATGCGTTACTGGCTCTTCGAGCCGGGAGTCGCATCGCTCGGCGCCTCGCTGCCCCCACATCTCGCCGCACAGCTCTCGCCGTCGGGGCTCTCCGCGTTGTATGGGGATCTGCTGGGCCACGGCGTGCGGTTCGCCTATCACTACGACGGTCCGCTCGGCCGGACCGACATCGCGGTGAAACTCAAGGCCAAGCAGGGCCCGGGAAGAATTGCCGGGACCTCGGAACAGTGGAAGCTCAAGGACAAGTACAAGGCAGCGGCCGAACAGACCGGGAAAATCACGTCGACGACGACGAACGCGCTCGAGGGCAACACGGTGTGGAGTGCCTTCCCGAACGGACAGGTCCGGACGAATCCGGGCTCGGCGGGCAGCGCCGACGGCAACGTCAAGGCCGAACAGGCGACGACGTTCACCGGCAAGGACGAGACCGAGCACACGCTGAGCCATGACGGGAAGACCGCTTCGTTCGTCCACGACCTCGAACTCTTCCTGGAGGTCGAGAAGACCGCGAGCTGGGGGAGAGCGCCGAAGACGGTCTCGCTGGGCACGATCGACTGGCTGTTCCCGCCGACGTCAATCACCACCAAGGTCACGCTCCGCGCGATCCCTGACGCCGTGCGCACGATCGTGCCGGATACGGACGCCCTGCCGGTGCCGGGTGTGTTCGCGGCGCTGAGGACGGGCAACGTGGTGAAGCTGCCGGACGGCGTCCGGCCGCTGCTGCGCACCGACGAACTCCATACGGCACTGGGGGAAGTGCTGGACGGGGTGCTGCCCGGCGAGTCGTCCGGCCCGCCTCCGCCGAAGCTGCCGATCGACGCCGGGGGCAGCAGACAGATCGTGGAGCGCGCGACCGGCGCCACCCTGTTGTCCGGCCACGCACCGGCCTTGTTCGGTACCAAGGGGTATCGCATCGGCGGTCTCGACCTCGACCGAGCGTTCGCCGGGTTGCTCAACCACGGTCCGCTGACCGCGGTCACCCTGCACGCCGAACTGCTCGACCCGCGGGTGACCCACTACGCAGCGAGCGGCACGTCGACCACGAGCAAGACCGTCCACAGTGAACTCGTGGAGAGCACGTACACCACGACGGCGGCCCTGGGGTCCGGGGCCAAGGCCAGCGGGAGCGGCCAGCTGTGGAGTACCGCGTCGGGCAGTACGTCGGTGCCGGGGGAGGCCGGCCGCGCGGCGTTCGAACTGACGGTGAAGGGGCCTGCCGTCGAGCACAAGGCGGCCGAACCACTCAAGGCCGGCGGTAAGACGGAGGAGACCGAGCACAAGTCGAGTGGCGCGACCTACCTGGTGACCGCGGACGTCCGCTGGCGGGTCACGCCGGAGTACCGGGGCAAGACCGTGCCCGAGCAGTGGACGATCCCGCGTGCGGCCTTCGGCAGTAACGCCGCGGTGTTCCGGACCGACGAGGCGGGACTGCGGGCCCTCGGGCTCGCGCCGCCACCGGACATCGCGGCGGAGTCCGAGGAAGTCTTCCACGACGCGGCCGACGAGTTCGATACACCGCAGGAGGAGTTCCACGACGCGGTGGAGCAGCCGGAGAGCGTCGAGGACATGGTCGAGCGCGTCCTTTCCGGCTCCTGATGGGAAACCGGTGTCCCCGAAACCGGGACTGGTCCGGGGTGGCGGACGCCGAAAGGATGAGGCCGTGAACCGGTGCCGATGGCACCCGAGGGCAGGATCCGGCGCAGGATGGGAAACGACGGTGACTTCGGAAGGGGCGTCCGTGTCGCGGCTGGAAGAGCGGATGACGGGCAGCGGGACCGCGTATCTGATCTCGGCACAACAGCAGGAAGCCGAGACCGACGCTGCTGAGTCCACTGTGGCTTCACCGGTTTCGGCGCTGTCCGATCCCGTCGCTGACGCGGGTACTTCGGCTCCTTCTCTGTCCGAAAAGGACGGTGTGGCCGTCGCAGAGGTCGCGGTGGAGGCCGAAGCCGCGACCGTCGACGCGCGGCAGGCCGACGAACCGGCCGAATCGGCGAACCGGGTGTCCCGGCCGATTCTCGCGGGCGCCGGTGTCGTCGGGCTCGTACTGCTCGCCGCGCCGCTTCTGGTGATGGCGCTGGTGAACCATGCCGACCCCACCCCGGCGCCCGTCCCCGACCCGGCAGCCTTCCAGGACAAGGCGGGCCCGCACGGCGGTCTGGTGCCCGGTGCCCAGCCGGACACCGGGGCCGCCGGCGGACTGCCGAACCCGGCCGTGCCCGCGCCGCCGGGTGCCCCGGCGGGCCAGCAGGCAGCACCGGGCGGTCTGCCTGCCGGTCAGGCCCCACCAGCGGCTCCCGGCGGGCCCCCTGCCGCCCCCCAACCGCCCGCCGGGAGCCCTCCAGCCGCACAGTCCGCGCAGCCGTTCGCCATGGTGGCGGGACCCGGCTGTTCGGCCGGATCGTTCGGCAAGCCCGGGTACTACACCAAGGGCGACGAGGGCTGGCTCGGCAGCGGCAGTGGTGGTTACGGGGGTGACGGCTGCAACGGCAGCTTCTACTCGGTGCCGATGTCGGGCGACAACCGGGACGGCGACAACTCGGCCGTCTGGAACTTCACCACCGGCCCGGTTTCGCAGGGCAGCTGTCAGGTCCTGGTGTACATCCCGACCGGTGACGCGACCCGCGTCGGCGGCAACCCGTCCTACTACACCGTGTCCAGCGGCGGCTCCTTCCAGATCAACCAGACCCAGCAGCAGGGCCGCTGGGTCGACGCCGGCCGCTTCGCCGTGAGCGGCGGCAAGTTCTCCGTCCAGCTGCACTCCCGCGGCGTGGACTGGAAGAACAGCGGCGGCCTTGCTCACCACGCCGCCGCCCAGCTGAAGATCACCTGCTCCTGATCACGCGAGATCTCCGTCTGATCACGTGAGATCGCCGTCTGATCACGTGAGGTCGCCGGAACGTGCCCGGCGGTCTCACGTGCGGAAGCGGAGATCTCGCGTGACTGAGGAGAGGTTTCGCGTGTCTGAACGGAGAACTCGCGTGATTGGCGGCGTAACTCGTCAGGTCCGGAGGGCGGCGAGGTAGTCGGTGATACGGGGTGCTTCGGTCGCGGAGACGATCGCCGCGACGTAGTTGTCGGGGCGGATCAGTACGAGCGTGTCGCCTGCGACGCCGTAGGCGCGGGCGGCGTGACCGTCCTTATCGGACAGTCCGGGGGTGCCGGCGTCGATCGCGACCGGGTGTACCAGGTCGCCGTACGGGGCGGCGAGGCCGGGTAGTGCGGCCGCCGAGCGCTCGCCGAAGCCGAGCAGGGTGAAGTGCGGCCCGGCGAACGTCTCGAACAGCCGGACCACCGCGCCGGTTTCGACGTCTGCGCAAGGCGCGTCGGGCGCACGATCGCCCGGCTGAAGTGGACTGTCGCTTTTGGACGGTCGAAGCGACAGTGGGCTCCAGCGGTACCGGACGCCCAGTGTGCTGGTCTCCTCGGTCACCACGACATCGAGGCCGCCGCCCGGCTTCCTGATCTCGGCCAAGGCCGCGCGAAGCCGTTCCGAAGTGACCTCCAACGTCCACGCCGCGATCGGCAATCGCTCGGCCTCGTAGCTGTCCAGCAGCGCGTCCCCCGCCTCGCCCGCCGCGACGAGCGCGAGCTTCCAGCCCAGGTTGTACGCGTCCTGGATGCCGGTGTTCATGCCCATCCCGCCCGCGATCGGATGCACGTGGGCCGCGTCGCCCGCGAGCAGCACCCGCCCGGCGCGGTAGCGCTCGGCCATGCGCACGTTGACCCGGTAGGTCGAGAGCAACTCGGCCTTGGTCAGCCACTCGCCGGGCAGCCGGGCATAGCGGGCGAAAAGCCGCTGGAAGCTTTCCAGCGACGGGCCGAGCGGTTCGCCGCCGGCGCCGCGTTCCGGCGCGGCCTGGAACCACCACGTCCGCTCGGTGCCGGGTACCGGGCACAGCAGCACACCGCCGTCGGCGTCGAGCCACTGGTGCCAGAACCCGCGATCGATGCCCGTCACCTCCACGTCGCCGAGGACCATCCGCTGGTCCTCGGCGGTCTCGCCGACCAGCGGGACGCCGAGGAGCTTGCGGACCGCGCTGTGCCCGCCGTCGCAGCCGATCAGATACGCGGCCTCGAACCGGGTCCCGTCCGCGAGCGTGCCGATCACTGCTGCGCCGTCCTGGGTGAAGCCGGTCAGTTCGGCACCCAGTTCGACGTGGACGCCGTACTCGGCGAGCTTGTCCCGCAGGATCTCCTCGACCCGGTACTGCGCGATGAGCCAGCCTCGCTCGTAGGGCCGGTCGGGCGTCGGTATGGCGCCCGCCCAAGGATCGACCGACGAGATCAGCTCGCCGTCCCGGTACTTCCGCATGACCGGCGCCGAGCTGCCCGCCGCGAAGATCCGGCTCAGCACGCCGAGGTCCTCGAAGATCTCCAGCGTCCGCTGGTTCGGCCCCTTGGCCCGGGAACTGCGCGGGAACTCCGGCGACTTCTCGATGACGCGGACGGGTGTACCGCGCCGGGCCAGTTCGCAGGCGAGGGTCAGGCCGGTCGGGCCCGCTCCTGCGATCACCACGGTGTTCATCGGTCTCCTCTCGGTTGGCGTCCAGTAAAACGTAACCGAGTCTCAAGTGCAACCGAGTTAAATTAATGACCGGGTGTTAAGGTGGTGGACGTGAGCGAGCCGGTCGGCCTGCGGGCCAGGAAGCGGGAGCGCACGCGCAGGGCGATCTCCGACGCCGCGATCGCGATGTTCCTGGCGGACGGGTTCGACGCGGTTTCGGTGGCCGACGTCGCGGCGGCCGCCGAGGTGTCCAAGCCGACGCTGTTCCGCTACTTCCCGACCAAGGAGGACCTCGTCCTCGACCGCTTCGCCGATCACCGTGGCGAGGCCGCCCGCGTCGTCCGCGGCCGTGAGCCCGACGAGAAGCCCCTCGCCGCGCTGAAGCGCCACATCCGCAATGCGCTCGACGAACGCGACCCGGTCACGGGGCTGTGCGACAACCCCGAAGTCCTCGCCTTCAACCGGCTCGTGTTCGGCACGCCCAGCCTGGCTGCGCGGCTTGCGCAGCTCCGCACGTACGACACCGACGAACTGGCCGGAGCCTTCCGGGAGGCGACCGGCGAGGAGAACCCCTTCATCTGCCGGCTGGTCGCCGTCCAGGTCGTCGCCGTGACCCACGAGCTCGCCCACCGCAACTGGGCGAAGCTCGCGGGCGGGCGCAGCGCCGACGACGTCCATCAGGAGGCCGTCGTGGCGCTGACCAGGGCATTCGCCCTGCTCGGCAAGGGCGCCGAAAAATTCGGCTACTGATTTCTCCGTGTATGTAGAGCGCGCGTCGCGTGCCCCGTCCTCTCCATGAAAGCGTCAAGATGGGCGCACGAAACGGTGAGGAGCCGGACATGCCGAAGTACATGCTGCTGCAGAACTACGAAGGCGGCGCGGACTGCGACGTCCCGATGACCGAGTGGACGCCCGAGGACATCAAGGCCCACATCGAGTTCCAGCACGTACTGAACCGGGAACTGGTCGCCAACGGCGAGTTCGTCGAGGCGCAGGGCCTGGCCGGGCCGGAGCTGGCCAAGAAGGTGACGTTCGACGGCGTGACCGCGCCGGTCGTGACCGACGGCCCGTTCCCCGAGGCCAAGGAACTGCTCGCCGGGTATCGCGTGGTGGACGTCGAATCGGAGGCCCGCGCGATCGAGATCGCCGCGAAGATCTCGGCGGCGCCGGGGCCCGCGGGGGCGCCGATCCAGCAGCCCGTCGAACTCCGCCAGATCATGGACGCCCCGCAGATCCAGCCGTGAGCACCGAACCCCGCGTCGAGGACCTGCTGCGCGAACTGGCGCCGCAGGTCCTCGGCGGGCCCCGGGGGGGGGTTGGGGCGTTTGCCCCCCCCGCGGGCCCCCGCCCGGGGCGGCGTTGTTGTTGTCTCCCCCCCACCCCCCCCCCCCCCGAGCCGCTTGGCGTAACGCTGCCGAGTCAGCTGGTCACCTGGTGTCCCAGGGCTTAGCATCGAACACGCGGAGGGGAGTATTCCCCTAGCGGCGGTGTCGTTAACACGGTGCCCGTTCTCCGAGGCCCCGGCACCGTCGGCCGGTTCCGAACCGGCGGAAGAGACCTCCGGCTGCTTGTTCATGCCTTCGTCCCGCTCGGGTCCGTCACGGACTTGGCCGGACGCTGCTTGAGAGGTCGCCGGATGAGTTCGATCAGCCCTGAGTACGTCCTGGGCGCGGGCGGTGCGGTCGTGGGAAGCCTGCTCATACGCCTGTTGGCCCTGTTCATCGCGCTACGCGGCACCACGCCGGGGGAGCGTCCGGCGATCATCCGGGCCCTCGGCGACCTCTTCCGGCTCTTTCCCCGGCGCCCACCCCGGCAACCTCCGCGCTCCCGCTGACCGCCCCACCAGTCACAGGAGCCCCAACCGAGCGCGTTTAGCGGGCTAAACGCACTCGGGGGCCCGGGTAACCGGCGGGTAACTTACCTCTGGTCAGGTGGCGTGGGCCGGGTTACGCTCAGGGTGTGACTGCCAGTAACACCACCACGGGGCAAGAGCTGGACTACGACGTCGTCGTGGTCGGATCCGGATTCGGCGGCAGTGTCGCCGCGCTCCGGCTCACCGAGAAGGGCTACCGCGTCGCCGTCGTCGAGGCGGGCCGCCGCTTCGCCGACGACGAGTTCGCGAAGACGTCCTGGGACCTCAAGCGCTACCTCTGGGCGCCCCAGCTCGGCTGCTACGGCATCCAGCGCGTCCACATGCTCTCCGACGTGATGGTGCTCGCGGGCGCCGGCGTCGGTGGTGGCTCACTGGTGTACGCCAACACGCTCTACCGTCCGCTCAAGCCGTTCTACCGCGACCGGCAGTGGGCGCACATCACCGACTGGGAGTCCGAGCTCGCGCCCCACTACGACCAGGCCAGCCGCATGCTCGGCGTCGTCACCAACCCGACGATCACACCGTCGGACGTCGTCATGCGTGACGTCGCGAAGGACATGGGCGTGGCAGACAGCTTCCACCCGACCCCGGTCGGCGTGTACTTCGGCAAGCCGGGCGAGCGCGTGCGGGACCCGTACTTCGGCGGTGCGGGGCCCGACCGCGTCGGCTGCACCGAATGCGGCTCATGCATGACCGGCTGCCGCGTCGGCGCGAAGAACACACTGGTCAAGAACTACCTCTACCTCGCCGAGCAGGACGGCGCGAAGGTCATCCCGCTCACCACGGTGACTGCGATTAGCCCGCTAAACGCAGGTCAGGGCTACGAGGTGAGCCTGCGGAAGACCGGGACGACGTCGCGCAGGTTCCGGCACACGATCACCGCGGGCCAGGTGGTGCTCGCCGCGGGGACCTGGGGCACGCAGAACCTCCTGCACAAGATGAAGGACACCGGCAGGCTGCCGAAGCTCTCGAAACGGCTCGGCGAGCTGACCCGCACCAACTCCGAGGCCATCATCGGCTCCGGGCGCACCAAGGTCGACCCGGACCGGGACTTCAGCCGTGGCGTCGCGATCACCTCGTCCATCCATCCGGACGAGAACACCCACATCGAGCCGGTCCGCTACGGCAAGGGCAGCAACGCGATGAGCATGCTGCAGACCATCGCCACCGACGGCGCTTCACGCGTCCCGCGCTGGCGCCAGGCCGTCAACTTCATGCTCAAACATCCCGTCCAGACCGCGCAGCTGCTCAACGGCTACCGCTGGAGCGAGCGCACGGTGATCCTGCTGGTGATGCAGAGCCTCGACAACTCGATCACCACCTACACCAAGCGCGGGCTCTTCGGCCGCCGCAAGTACACCTCGAAGCAGGGACACGGCGAGCCCAACCCGAGCTTCATCCCGGCCGGGCACGAGGCCAACGAGCGGACCGCGGAGCACATCGGCGGCATCGCGGGCGGGACGTGGGGCGAGATCTTCGACATCCCGCTCACCGCGCACTTCATCGGCGGCGTGCCGATCGGTGCCAGCGCCGAAGAGGGCGTCATCGACCCGTACCACCGGGTGTACGGTTATCCCGGACTGTCCGTTGTGGACGGTGCGGCGATCACGGCGAATCTCGGCGTCAACCCGTCGCTCACCATCACCGCGCAGGCCGAGCGCGCGTTTTCGTTCTGGCCCAACAAGGGCGAGGCGGACGCGCGTCCCGGGCAGGAAACGGGTTACGTCCGCCTCGATCCGGTCGCGCCGAAGAACCCGGCCGTGCCCGCGAACGCGCCTGCCGCGCTGCGCCGCTGAGATGTTGATGTGCTGAGGCGCGTCACGACGCCTGGCGAGGCGCCGCGAGTTCGTCGTCGTCACCGATGATGCCGAGTTGCTGGAGCACGCCGAAGCGGTCGGTCAGCGCGTCGAATTCGGCGATCTTGCCGTCGCGCAGCCGGACCACGACGAAGCCGCGCCACGTCGCGTGCTTGCCGGTCGCTTCGCCGCGGCGGTAGTACCCGGTGTTCGTGGCCGACAGCGAGATAGTCGCCGCCACCGTGTCGCCCTCGGCGAGCATCGTCTCGACGCCGACGTGGATGTCCGGGAACGCGACGAGCATCTGCTCCCAGCCCGCCCGGAAGTTCTCGAGCCCGCCGCTGGGCGCGTCGACGACGATCGGGCCGGTCTCGGTGACGTCGTCCGTGACCACCTCGCCGATGTCGCGCAGGTCGTGCGCGTTGACCATGTCCAGGAACCGGCCCAGGACGTTCTTGGCGTGCTTGCTCACGTCTCCTCGTTTCTTACGCTGTAAGAGTGGCTGTGCGGCTAGTCTGCCCTTACGGTGTAAGAATCGTCAAGGGGCGTCATGAGCGATCGTCGTGCCAGGCCGCGAGCCGGTCTGACCAGAGAACGCGTCGTGGACGCGGCGCTGGAGTTCGTGGACGAGCACGGCGTGGCCGCGCTGTCGATGCGCAAGCTCGGCGCTGCGCTGGACGTCGAGGCGATGACCCTCTATCACTACGTGCCCAACAAGGACGCGCTGTTCGAAGCGCTGGTCGACCGGCTCACCGCGCCGCTGGGGGACGTGCTGCCCGAGCCGGGCGAGACGTGGGAGCGGTGGCTGGGCCGTCTCGCCCGCGCGTACCGTGCCGAGTTGCTGGCCCATCCCGGGGTGCTACCCCTCGCCGCCACCCGGCCGGTGACCAGTCGCGCCGCGCTCGGACACGTCGAGACCGCGCTCCGGGTGCTCACCGGCGCCGGATTCGAGCCGGTCCACGCGCTCGACGTGCTGAACACGGTGACGACGTTCGTGCTCGGTCACACGCTCGCCGAAGCCGGGCGGCCACCGGGTGCCGAACAGTCCGATGTGGACAGCGCCGGCGAACTCGATCCGGCGGAGTTTCCGCTGCTCACGAGGGCTTTGGCGGCGGGGGGTCGGCACGGCGAACGGTTCGGTTTCGCGCTCGCCGCGCTGCTGGCCGGGCTGGCGGCGGGTGCCTCCGGTGGGTGAGGCCGGGCAACCGAGCCACCGCACGGACGTCTTACCGGGCATGAGGGTCGGACGAAGGACGTTTCTGCGGCTGGCCGGGGTTTCGGCCGCCGGCGCGGTGGCCGCCGCCTGCTCGCCGGGCCGGGGTACGACGCCGTCGACCTCGACGACCTCGGCGCCGGCACCGTCCACATCGGCCAGTCCGGTGCCCACGGGCCCGCCCGACTGGAACGCCTTGCGTGGCAAGCTTTCCGGCGATCTTGTGTTGCCACGCGACAGCGGGTTCGGTGTCGCCAAGAACGCCTACAATCCGCTCTTCGACAACCACACGCCCGCCGCGGTGGCGAAATGCGCGAATGCCGAAGACGTCCAGGCGTGCGTCACGGCGGCCGCACGACGGCTCCCGATAGCGGCGCGCGGCGGCGGGCACAGCTACGCCGGATACTCGGCACCCGACCAGGGCCTGGTCCTCGACCTCGGCAAACTGTCCAGTGTGGACGTTCAGGGAGACCGCGTCGTCGTCGGCGCGGGGGCACGGCTCAAGGACGTCTACGCGGCACTCGGCCAGGCCGGGCGCAGCCTGCCCGCCGGGTCCTGCCCGAGCGTCGGCATCGCCGGGCTCACCCTCGGCGGTGGGATCGGCGTGCTCACCCGCAAATACGGGCTGACGTGCGACCACCTGGAGTCCGCGCGGATCGTTACGGCGGACGGAAAGCTGCGCACGGTTTCCGCCGGGTCCGAACCGGACCTCTTCTGGGCCCTGCGTGGTGGGGGAGGCGGGAACTTCGGCGTGGTCACGTCGTTCACGTTCCGCACCGATCCGGCGCCGAGCGTCACGACCTTCTCGCTGAAGTTCCCGTCCGGCGCGGCGGACGACGTGCTGAACGCCTGGCAGTCCTGGATTTCGGCCGCGCCGCGGGAACTCTGGTCGAACCTCGTGATCTCGGGCGGTTCGCCGGTGCAGGTCCGTGTCGGCGGCTGCTACGTCGGCAGTTCCGCCGCGTTGACTCCGCTGCTGAACGATTTCGTTTCCCGATCAGGTGCGACACCGACTTCGCGTAGTGCGCGCGGCATGGGTTATTCGGCCGCCATGGACTATTTCTCCGGCAGCGAGGATCGACAGTCCTTTGTGGCCTCTTCGCGGATCATCACCCGCCCCGTGGACGGCGGCAAGGTTACCGCGTTGGCCGCGGGAAAGTCCGGAATGGACCTGCTGATCGACAGCCTCGGTGGCGCGGTGAGCGACGTGGCGCCGACGGAAACCGCTTTCTGGCACCGCAAGGCGATCGCCAGCGTGCAGATCTACGCACCGGCGACCACGCGGAACCGGGAAGCGGTGGCCCGGTCGGTGGCCGAAGTCGTTTCCGGGCTGGCCGCCGCCGGGGCCGACGGGGGTTACGTCAACTACATCGACCCCGAGTTGCCCGACTGGGCCGCCGCGTACTACGGGGACAACGTCGCCCGGCTCAAGCAGATCGCGAAGACCTATGACCCGGACGCCGTTTTCCGCTTCGCCCAGGGCGTGACGGCCTAGAGCTCGATCCCGGTGAACACCGTGACCCGCTCCTCGGTGAGGTCGTTCATCGCCGACAGCACGCCCTCGCGTCCGACACCGGAGCCCTTGACGCCGCCATAGGGCATCTGGTCGGCTCGGTAGGACGGCACGTCGCCGATGATCACGCCGCCGACCTCCAGTTCCGACGCGGCGTGGAAGGCCAGCTGCACATCGGTGGTGAAAACCCCGGCCTGCAAGCCATACGCGGATTCGTTGACGGCGGCGAAAGCCGCATCCACACCGTCCACAACGGACACCGCGAGCACGGGGCCGAAGATCTCCTCCGCCCACGCCTTCGCGTCCGCGGGAACGTCGGTGAGCAGGGTCGGCGCCACGTTCGCGCCGTCGCGGGTCCCACCGGTGAGCACCTTCGCACCGCCCGCGACGGCCTCGCCGATCCACGCCTCGATCCGCTCCGCCGCGGCTTCGTCGACGACCGGGCCGACGTCGGTGTTGCGGTCGTACGGATCGCCGACCCGCTGCGCCTCGACGGCTTCCCGCAGTGCCGGAAGGAATTCGCCGGCGATGGCGGTGTCGACGATCACCCGCTGGACCGCGATGCACGACTGGCCTGCCTGGTAATTGCCGAACGTCGCGATGCGCTGGGCAGCCCCCTCGGGGTCGGGCCAGTCTCGCAGCACGACGGCCGCCGCGTTGCCGCCGAGCTCCAGCACGACGTGCTTGCGAGGGGCGGCGTCCGCGAGCGACCAGCCGACCGGGCCGGAGCCGGTGAACGACACCACCGGCAGCCTGGCGTCCGCGACCAGTGCCGAAGTTTCCTCGTTTCCCAAGGGCAGCACCGAAAACGCGCCATCGGGCAGCTCCGTTTCGGCCAGGATCTCGCCGAGGATCAGCGCCGACAGCGGCGTGCGCGGGGCCGGTTTGACGATGATCGGGGCGCCGACGGCCAGTGCCGGGGCGACCTTGTGCGCCACGAGGTTCAGCGGGAAGTTGAACGGTGCGATGCCCAGCACCGGCCCGCGCGGCACCCGGCGGGTCAGCGCCAGCCGCGCCTCGCCCGCCGGATCGGTGTCCAGCCGCTGGACGTCGCCGGTGAACCGCCGGGCCTCCTCGGCGGCGATCCGGAACACCGAAACCGCGCGGTTCACCTCGGCTTCGGCCCACTTGAGCGGTTTGCCGTTCTCCGCCGTGATCACCTCGGCGATCTCCTCGGCACGGGCCTTGAGCCGGCGGGAGACGTGGTCGAGTGCGGCGGCGCGGACATGTGCCGAGGTGCGGCGGAACTCCTTCGCCACCGACACGGCCGCGGCGACGGCGCGTTCGACCTGGTCCGGACCCGGGACCGCCACGGTCGCGACCTCGCTGCCGTCGTACGGGTGATGCACGACGAGCGTCGAGGCGCCCTGCTCGGGGCGTCCGGCGATCCAGGCGGGGCGGGGCTCGGGGGTGATCATGTCCATGCGCACCAAGGTATTCGCCGCCGGTGTCCCCGGTGTGGGATACCCACCCGTCCGGGGCAACCGGCGGGTCGTCACGGCTCGCTCCGTGACGCTTCGCCGGGCGGAGTGATGACAAACGTCGTGGGTCCGGCGCGACCCGCAGCTTTACCTTTCTTTCATGACCACTGTCGTATCCCGCCTGGCGTCCCGGAATCCGTATTTCGCCGTTTTCGCGCGTATCGGCGTTGCGCGGCGGCCGGTGCTGACGGCGGTGGTTTTCGCCGTGACCGCGCTGGCGGGTGTCGCCCAGCTCGTGAGCCCCGGCCTGTACGACCACGTACGGCGGGACGCGGCGGCGATCGACGCCGGTGAATGGTGGCGGCTGGTCACCGGGATGTTCTTCCAGGACGGCTGGGCGCTGGGGCTCGTGTTCAACCTGGTGATCCTGGCTTTGTTCGGGGTGGCCGCCGAGCAGGTCTTCGGGCGGACGCGGTGGCTGGTGCTCTACTTCGGCTGCGGGCTGTTCGGGCAGGCGATGAGCTATCTGTGGCTGAACCCGGCCGGGGCGGGCAACTCGATGTGTGTCGCGGGCCTGCTCGGGGCGTTGACGACGGCGGTGCTGCTCGCGCCGTCGCGGTTCGGGGTCCGCGTGGAGCGGCGGCTGTGGCTCGGCGCGTTCGCGGTCCCGGCGCTCGCGGTCGTCGACACGCTCGTCCACGACAACCACGGCCTGCCCGCACTCCTCGGGATGGCCCTCGCCTTCCTCCTGCTCCCGCGCTCCCGCACCCGCCCCGAGGCGCAGTTAGCGGGCTAATCGCGGTCCTTAGCGTGCCTAAGTGCCGCGTTTAGCCCGCTAAACGCACTCAGCTGGGGCTGAAGTGGCTGGTGTGACGGTTCCGGTAGAGGTCGCGGAGCAGCAGGATCTCGGCGCCGTGGTGGATGGTCTCGCGGTGGATGTGCAGGACGAGGGTGGCCATCGGCTCCTCGGCATAGGCGCCTTCGGCGGGGCCGCAGGGCTCGGCGAGGCCGTCGGCGTCGAGGCCACGGACGCCGCCGATCCAGCTCGCGTAGGCGTCGTCGAGCTGGCTGAGCGCTTCGGCCGCGGTGGTCGCGTAGGGGAAGGTGCCGTAGTCCATCGGCGGGCCGCCGAAGTGGGAGGCGGCGCGCATGCCGAGGACACCGACGATGACGTGCGCGAGCCGCCACGCGATGGTCGTCACCGGCGGCGGCTCCGGCGCGGGGAAGGCCCAGTCGATGACGTGACTGCCGCCGCCCGGCGCGTCAACGTCGTCGTCCCGGCGCGGGCGCACGGTCCAGCAGCCGTCCACGGGCTCCCAGAAGTATTCGTCGTCGGTCAGTGTCGCCAGTTTGGGGCGAAGGTGGTTGTGCCAATGCCAGTCGAGTTGCTCGGCGAGGTGGGCGGGCCAGTCGATGCTCATGTCCGCGACGGTACGGCCGATCGCGGTCAGCCACAGTCCTCGTTTCGCCTGGATTTGGTTGCTTGCGCCCGCTAAGCGCCGCGTTTAGCCCGCTAAACGCGCTCGCCTGGGGCGCGTGGGGCTGGTGGGGCGATGGGAAGGGGGTGGGGGAGGGAGGCGGTGAGCGCGGGGGCTGGGCGTGGGGTGACCCGGCCCACCTGGGACGATAGGAGGCGAAGCGTGCTCGCCGTCGCCAGGAGGTCGTAGGTGCCCAGTCCCACCGGTCCGGTTCTCGTCGTGGACTTCGGGGCGCAGTACGCGCAGCTGATCGCCCGGCGGGTGCGCGAGGCGCAGGTCTACTCCGAGGTCGTGCCGCACACCGCGACGGCCGCCGAGATCCTGGCGAAGAACCCGTCCGCGATCATCCTGTCCGGCGGCCCGGCGAGCGTGTACGCGGAGCACGCGCCGAACATGGACGCCGCGCTCGTCGAGGCCGGGGTCCCGATCCTCGGCATCTGCTACGGCCACCAGGTGCTCGCCCGCGCACTCGGCGGCACCGTCGAGCCCACCGGCGTCCGCGAGTTCGGCCGCACCGAGGTCCGCGTCCAGGGCGACGGCGGGGTCCTGCACGCCGGGTTGCCCAGCCAGCAGACCGCCTGGATGAGCCACAACGACAGCGTCACCAAGGCTCCCGAGGGCGCGGTCGTCACCGCTTCCTCCGAGGGCGCCGCGGTCGCCGGGTTCGAGGACGTCGAACGCCGCTTCGCTGGAGTCCAGTACCACCCCGAGGTCGCGCACTCGCCGCACGGCCAGGAGGTGCTGCGCCGCTTCCTGCACGACATCGCCGGTGTCCGTCCACAGTGGACGACGGCGTCGATCGTGGACGAACAGGTCGCGCGCGTCGCCGCGCAGATCGGCGAGGGCCGGGCGATCTGCGCGCTGTCCGGCGGCGTCGACTCCGCCGTCGCCGCCGCGCTCGTCCAGCGCGCCATCGGCGACAGGCTGACCTGCGTGTTCGTCGATCACGGCTTGCTGCGCGCCGGTGAGCGCACCCAGGTCGAGCGTGATTTCGTCGCCGCCACCGGGGTCAACCTGGTGACCGTCGACGCGCGTGAGCGCTTCCTCGACGCGCTGGCCGGGGTCACCGATCCCGAGGAGAAGCGCAAGATCATCGGCCGCGAGTTCATCCGCGTGTTCGAGCAGGCCGAGCATGACCTCAAGGCCCAGGGCGACTACCGCTTCCTGGTGCAGGGAACCCTCTACCCCGACGTCGTCGAGTCCGGCGGTGGCGAGGGTGCCGCGAACATCAA
>NZ_JBHYIK010000001.1:186358-219056 GCF_042739735.1 Amycolatopsis sp. NPDC059027
GAGCCACCACAACGTCGGCGGACTGCCCGACGACCTGCAGTTCGAGCTGGTCGAACCGCTGCGGCTGCTGTTCAAGGACGAGGTCCGCCGGGTCGGCCTCGAACTGGGCCTGCCGGAGACGATCGTGCAGCGCCAGCCGTTCCCCGGGCCGGGCCTCGGCATCCGGATCATCGGCGAGGTGACCGCCGAGCGGCTGGAGACGCTGCGCGCCGCGGACGCGATCGCCCGCGAGGAGCTGACCGCCGCCGGGCTCGACCGGAGCATCTGGCAGTGCCCGGTGGTCCTGCTCGCCGACGTCCGCAGTGTCGGCGTCCAGGGCGACGGCCGGACCTACGGTCACCCGATCGTGCTGCGGCCGGTGTCGTCCGAGGACGCGATGACCGCCGACTGGACGCGGTTGCCGTACGAGGTCCTGGAGCGCGTGTCGACCCGGATCACCAACGAGGTGGCCGAGGTCAACCGCGTGGTCCTCGACGTCACGAGCAAGCCGCCGGGCACCATCGAGTGGGAGTGACCCACTCCCTCCCCGCCTGACACCCCGGGCTCTCCCCGGGGCGCCTCCGCGCGCCCTCCGAACCGTCACATCAGCCCCACACGCCCCAGCCGAGCGCGTTTAGCGGGCTAAACGCGGCGTTTAGGCACGCTAAGGACCGCGTTTAGCCCGCTAACTGCGCTTCGGGCCGGGCACAAGGGGGAGGCCCCGGGAGAGGGGTGCCCGGGGCCTCCGTGTGAGAAGTGGTCTGTGCGCGGGAAGGTCAGTGCCGGCGTTTGCGGAAGGACGCGCCGAGCAGGAGCACCCCGACGAACACCGCCGCTCCGGCGATCATCCAGCGGAAGTCGAACCGGGGCAGCCAGGTCGCGCCGTCCGAGAGCACGTACCCGGACACCAGCAGCGTCGCGATCCCGACGATCAGGGTGAACGCGTCGACGCCACGTCGTGCCGGCTGGGCCGGAGTCTCGGTCGAGCCTTCGTCGTAGGCGTACGGGTTGTCCTCAGCCACGGCGCACCTCCACGTTGCCCACGGTGTTCGTCACGGTCAGGGTGATCTTCTGTCCGCCGGGGCCGTCGGTGCCGTTGTCCGTCACGTCCGTCGCGCTCTGCCCGACCCCGGAGGTCTCGTGGTTGAGGCAGTCGACCTGGCCCGCGTTGGTCTTGCACGAGACCGTCACATCCGCCGTCGCGGGCACGACCACCTTGGTGTCGCCGGCGCCGTTGGTGATCGTCGTCGTGAGCGGCTCACCTGCCGGCAGCTGCGTCAGGTCGAGGTGGATGTTCCCCGCCGAGTGCTCGTAGACCGGCTTCAGCTCGGCGAGGTTCCTCGGCGTCGCGTTGATGTCGCCGACGCCCCCGCGCAGCGAGAAGTTGTTGAACGGCACGGTCGTCAGCACCATCCCGACGATCGCGAGCGGTACCGCGAGGCCGACCAGCCCGCGTCCGCCGCGGACGAACGCCCCCGCCACCATGCCGATCCCGACCACGGCGAGCACCAGGCCGATGATGTGCGGCAGCGTGAACCAGCTGTTGCCGTCCAGGTTCAGCGCGACCCCGGCGCCCGCGACGACGATCGCGAGGCCGAACGTCGCCGAGCCGATCTTGGACCGGCGTCCGCGCGGAGCGGGCGCCCCTGGCGGCGGCCCCGGTCGCGGTGGTGCCGGCGGCGGCGTGGCCTCCGGCAGGTCCCAGCCCGCCGGGTCGGCCGCCAGCGGGTCGAAACCCGTGGGCGACGGCGACGGCGCGGTCGTCGTGTCGGTCATCGTGAAAGCTCCGTTCCCCAGAGAAGACCCAGCAGTCCCAGCAGACTCAGCAGTCCCCGAAGCGCCCGTGGTGGTGAAGGAGGCCGCGCCGTGCTTCACCCGCGGTGTCACCGGCTCGGGCCGGTTGAACTGGCCACGGCTGCGGTGCAGCAGGTACAGCGCCGCCGCGGTCAGCGCGAAGCCGATCAGGCCGCCGCCGTCGAACCAGCTGCCGCCGAAGGCCGTGATCGCGGACGGGAGCAGGGCCAGGCACAGCAGGACCGCGAACGCGGGCGACACCGCCGAGCGGCCTCGCCCGATCAACGCCTCGAACCCGGAGACCTCGTCGCCCTCGCCGGGGAAGAACAGCCAGCCGAGGATGTAGAACGCGATGCCGAAGCCGCCGAAGACGGTCGCGACCACCAGCGCCACGCGCACCACGACCGGGTCGATGCCGTAGCGGTTCCCCAGTCCCGCCGCCACCCCCGCGAACTTCCGCCCGGCGAACGGCCGCCGCGGCCTGCTCGCCCAGAAGTCCTTCACGGTCTCCTCGAAGTCGTTCACCAGCTGCGGCTTCGAGGACCGCGACTCGCTCGCACCACTCATACCCGAAAGCATGCGGCACGCGCGCGCCGCGGACATCCGGGATGGACCCTGAGGTTTCCCCAGAGTCCGGGGGTCAGGGGTTTCCCTGATGGATCACGACGTCGCGGCGTGTGACCATGGACGGCGTGCAGGATTCCCACGACCACGACACCGCCGAGCAGGTGACGTCGCAGGCCGCGGCACCCGTCGTGCCCGTCGCGCCCGCCGGGCCGCCGAAGATGTTCCGGCGCCGGTCCGGCCGGGCCATCGCGGGTGTGGCGGGCGGGCTCGCGGATCACCTCGGCGTGCAGGTCGTCTGGGTCCGCACCGCGTTCGCGCTGCTCGCCGCGGTCAACGGCGCCGGGCTGCTGGCCTACGGCCTGCTGTGGGTGTTCGTCCAGCAACGCGCCGAGGACGCCGAGCAGCCGCAGCCCACCGGCAAGGAACGGCAGCAGGCGTTCGGCCTGGTCGCGCTCGGCGTCGGCCTCGCCGTCGCGAGCGGCACGCTCACCGGGTTCATCAGCGGCTGGGTCGCGGTTCCGCTCGCGGTCGCGATGATCGGTGCCGCGGTCGTCTGGCGGGAGGCCGACGAATCGCAGCGGCGCCGCTGGCGCACCGGCGCGAAGGACAGCGTCGCCGGGGCGTTCCTCGGTGGAGGCGGTTGGAAGGCGGTCATCCGCGTCGTCGCGGGCGTCGCACTGGTGATGACCGGCATCGGCGTGGTCATCCTGCGGTCCGGCAGTTTCGATCAGGTCCAGTTCGCGCTGGTCGCGGTACTCGCGACGCTCATCGGGGTCGCGGTGCTGACCGTGCCGTTCTGGCTCCGCCTTGTCCGTGACCTCAGCGACGAGCGCAAGGCCCGTATCCGCACCGACGAACGCGCCGAGATCGCCGCGCACCTGCATGACTCGGTGCTGCAGACGCTCGCGCTGATCCAGAAGCAGGCCGAGTCCCCGCGCGAGGTGGCGCGGCTGGCGCGGGGCCAGGAACGGGAGCTGCGTGGCTGGCTCTACGGTCCGTCCGGCTACGGCAAGAGCGCCGAAAGCGGGAAGAAGGACGACGCCGAGGTCACCGCCGGGTCGTTGTCGGAGGCACTGGCCACCGCGTGCGGGGAGGTCGAGGACACCTTCGCGATCTCGGTCGGCCAGGTCGTCGTCGGCGAGGCCGAGCTGAACGAATCACTGACCGCGCTCGTGCAGGCGGCCCGCGAGGCGATCGTGAACGCCGCCAAGCACGCCGGCGTCGAGGAGGTCAGCGTCTACGCGGAGGTCGAGCCGACGGAGGTCACCGTCTTCGTGCGCGACCGCGGCAAGGGCTTCGATCCGGACGTCGTCCCGGCCGACCGGCACGGGCTCGCCGATTCGATTCGCGGGCGGATGAGCAGGCACGGCGGGACGTGCAAGCTGCGCACCGCGCCGGGGGAGGGCACCGAGGTCCAGCTCGCCATGCCGGTGAAGGCGGGCAAGGGTGCCGCCTGAGACCGCTATGCTCGATGAGGCGGCCGATGAGGGGAGCAACGTGACGGAGAACCAGCAGGCGAGGGAGCCGGTGAAGGTCTTTCTCGTCGACGATCACGCGCTGTTCCGTGCCGGGGTGCGCACCGAACTCGACGCCATCACCGACGAGGTCAGGGTGGTCGGCGAGGCGGGCTCGGTCGGCGAGGCGGTCGCCGGGATCGCACGGACCAAACCGCAGGTCGTCCTGCTCGACGTGCACATGCCCGACGGCGGCGGCGCCGAAGTGCTGCGCCGCGTGCGCCCGGACCTGCCGGATGTCGTGTTCCTCGCGCTCTCGGTGTCCGACGCGGCCGAGGACGTCATCGCGGTCATCCGTGCCGGCGCGCGCGGCTACGTCACCAAGACGATCTCGTCGAAGGAACTGGTGCGCGCGGTGGTGCGCGTCGCCGACGGCGACGCCGTGTTCTCGCCGCGGCTGGCCGGGTTCGTGCTCGACGCCTTCGCGGACCGGCCGGGTTCGGCGCCGATCAACGACCCGGAACTGGACCTGCTGACCCCGCGCGAGCGCGACGTCCTGCGCCTGCTGGCACGCGGGTACGCCTACAAGGAGATCGCCTCCGAGCTGTTCATTTCGGTGAAGACGGTCGAGACCCACGTGTCGAGCGTGCTGCGCAAAACCCAGCTGTCCAACCGTTACGAGCTTTCCCGCTGGGCTTCCGACCGCCGCCTGGTGTAGCGGCCGACACACTAAAAGCGTTTGCGGAGCCTTTCCCGGCTCCGTTAACGTCGCGGCGTGATGTACTTCTACTTCCTCTGATGGCGCCCGGCAAGGCTCGTCCTTGTCCTCGGTGACCACTGTCCATTTCGGACTACACGAATACCGTCGTCCGCTCCCGGATTTCTCCGGTGGTAGCGCGCGGGTATTCGGTACAGGAGGAAGTAATGACTCGCTCTTTAGTCGTGCCCGCGCGCCATCGGGCGCATCTCACCGCGTCGGATCTCCATGTCGCGCGCGGCGGTAAACCGGTTCTGGCCGGTGTCGACCTGACGGTTTCTCCCGGTGTCCGGCTGGGCGTGGCAGGGGAGAACGGACGCGGGAAAACCACGCTGCTGCAAGTGTTGTCGGGTGCGCTGGCGCCGGACAGCGGTTCGGTGCAGCTGGTCGGCACGTTCGGGGTCGCGGATCAGGAAATGCCCGTCGCGGACGACCGCACGGTCGGTGACCTGATCGATCTCGAACTGGCCGACGCCCGTTTCGCCGTGCAGGAACTCGACGCGGCGACCGAGGCACTCGTCGAGGAACGCCCTGGCGCGGAACAGCGCTACGCCGATGCTCTCGCAGCGGCGGAATCGCTGGACGCGTGGGACGCCGATCGCCGTGTCGACGTTTCGCTGGCCGCGCTCGGCGCTGTCGACGACCGGTCGCGATCGTTGGCGACGCTGTCGGTCGGCCAGCGGTACCGCGTCCGGCTGGCGTGCCTGCTCGGCGCGGGCCACGACCTGCTGCTGCTGGACGAGCCCACCAACCATCTGGACGCCGACGGCCTCGCGCATCTCACCGCGCGGCTTCGGGAACATCCCGGTGGGGTGGTGCTCGTGAGCCACGACAGGGCGTTGCTCACCGACGTCGTCACTGCGGTGCTCGACCTCGATCCGACCAGAGACGGACGTCCGCGCACCTACGGCGGCGGCTACGCCGGCTATCGCGAAGGCCGGCGTGCCGAACGTGAACGCTGGCTCGCCGAATACCGCGATCAGCAGGCCGAACAGCAACGGCTGGCCGAGGACCTCGCGGCGGCGCAGGACCGGCTGTCGACCGGGTGGCGTCCGGCGAAGGGAACCGGCAAGCACACCCGGGCGACCCGTGCGCCGGGGCTGGTGCGGGCGGTGCATCGGCGGCAGGAGGACCTGGAGGCACATGTCGTCGCCGTTCCCGAGCCGCCGCTGCGGCTGGACGTGCCCGAGCTTCCGGTGATGCCGGGCGTGACGTTGCTGGCGGCCGAGGACGTCACGGTCGACGGCCGGTTGACCCTGCCGCGGTCGGCGTCGCTCCGGTCGGGCGAGCGCCTGGTCGTTACGGGCGCGAATGGCTCCGGGAAGTCGACGCTGCTGTCGGTGCTCGCGGGCGGCGTCCCTCCCGCGTCCGGCACGGTGCGCCGGGCCAGGTCCGCGCGGGTGGCGTTGCTGGCGCAGGAATCGCCCGCGTCGTCACGGCGTTCCGCGCGGGACGTCTTTGCCGCGGCGGTGGACAAGCTCGTCGTCGAGGGGCGGCTGCGCGAAGCGGAGGTCGTGTCGCTGGAGCGGCTGGGCCTGCTGTCGGCGGCTGATGCGCGGCGTCGGGTGTCGGAGCTGTCGATCGGCCAGCAGCGACGTCTCGACCTGGCGATGCTGCTCGCGTCGCGGCCGCACGTCGTGTTGCTCGACGAGCCGACGAACCACCTGTCGATGTCGCTCGTCGAGGAACTGACCGAGGCGCTGGCCGCGACCGGTGCGGCCGTCGTGCTCGCCACGCACGACCGGCAGCTCCTGCGCGACACCGCGAACTGGCCACGGCTCCGCCTCTGATCATTCCGTGGGGGTCGCATCGATAGGCCCCTGGTCCCTCGATGCGACCCCCACGGCCTCACCCCACTCCGTTTTCCAGGAACTTGCGTACGCGCCCTAACGAGCGCGTTTAGCCCGCTAAACGCGCTCGGCTGGGGCAGGTGGGGCTGGTGTGACGGAGTGGGGGTGGGGCGGGGTCAGTCGGCGGCGGGGGCGAGGGGGCGCCGCTCCGTTTCCGGGGCGGCGGTGGAAGCGGGAGTAAAGGTCCCCTGCTCCCGCTTCCGGAGGCGGGTGAGGGCCACGCCGCCGAGGACCACGAGCATCCCGGCGATCACCCGGAGTTCGAGGGGCTCGTGGAGGAACACGGCGCCGAGCAGCACCGAGACCACCGGCAGCAGGTAGCCGACGACCGACGCCGCGACCGCGCCCTCACTGGCCAGTAGCTGGTAGTTCAGGACGAACGCGATCCCGGTCGAGCCGACGCCGAGGACGAGCACGGCGATCAGCGGCACCGGGCTCAGGTGGATCGGGGTGAGCCCGCCGAACGGCACCGCCAGCAGCATGAACCCGCTTGCCAGCAGCATCTGACCGCCCGACAGCGCGTACGGCGATACGCCGGTTCCGGACAGGTAGCGGCCTTCGTAGACGAACGCGAAGCCGTAGCTCGCCGCCGCCGCGAGGCACGCCAGCGCTCCCCAGCTCAGCAGCCCGGAGGCCTGCCACGGCGCGAAGATCAGCAGGATTCCGGCGAGTCCGACGATCAGCCCGGTCACCCGGACCGCCGTCATCCGGCTCGGCACGCCGAGCATCGGCGCCACGACCAGCACCCACAGCGGCGTCGTCGAGTTCAGCACGCCGGTGATCCCGGAGTCCACGGTCGTCTCGCCGATCGCGAACAGCAGGAACGGCAACGCGTTGTGGAAGAACGCGGCCACCGCCAGATGCCCCCATGTCCGGCGGTCCGCGGGCAGGCGGTTCCCGAACAGACGGCACAGCGCCAGCAGCACCACCGCGCCGAGCACGAGCCGCGCGAGGACCAGCTGGACCGGGGACAACGCCCCGAGCCCCAGCTTGATCCAGAAGAAACTCGACCCCCACATCAACGCCAGCGCGGCGATCCGCAGCAGGGTTTTGGTCTCACTCACCCCAGTCCTCCTCAACGATCACCACCAGCCTCGCCGCGAAAAGACGTAAGGACAAGCGAATATCACTACACGGATAGTTAAGGAGATCTGTAGTATCGGAGCCATGCTGGACGTACGGCGCATGCAGGTGCTGCGCGCGGTGATCACCAGCGGGTCGATCACCGCCGCGGCCAGGAACCTCGGCTACACCCCGTCCGCGATCAGCCAACAGCTGTCCACTTTGGAGCGTGAGGCCGGGGTCGAGCTGCTGATGCGCGTCGGCCGCGGCGTGCGGCCCACCCCGGCGGGCTCGCTGTTGTCCGAACACGCCGAGACGCTGAGTGCCGAGCTCGCCCGCGCCGAGGCGGCGCTCACCGAACTCAAGGCAGGACACACCGGGAGCCTCGGCATCCGTTACTTCGCGACCGCCGGCGCGTCGCTGGTTCCACCCGCCGTCGCCGCCGTACGCCGCGAACATCCGGGAATCCGGCTCGACCTCAAGCTTGTCGAACCGGACGATCCACTGCCCGAGGTGGAGGAGGGCCGCGCCGACGTCGCGATCGTGGTGTCCCCGCACGAGCGGTCGGCGGGCAAGGGCGTCGAGTTCGTGCATCTGCTCGACGATCCGTATCGCGCCGTGCTGCCGAAGGCGCATCCGCTGACCCGCAAGCGCGTCCTCGACCTCACCGAGCTGGCCGATGAACCGTGGATCGGCATCGACGGCGTTCCCGGCATCTGCCGCAACATCCTGCTCGACGCCTGCGCGTCGGCGGGTTTCTCCCCGAACTTCGTCGTGGAGTCCGAGGACTACCAGACCGCGCAGGGCTTCGTCGCCGCCGGTCTGGGGGTCGGGCTCATTCCCGACCTCGGGCTCGGCACCCCGCATCCCGGCGTCGTGACGCGCAAGATCCGCAACCCCGGCCCGTTCCGCTCCATCCACGCCGCGATCACCGAACGCGCCTGCGGCCGACCGGCCGTCCGCACACTGCTCGACGCCATGCGGGAGGCGACGAGCAAGGTGATGGCCTAGACGAAGAGCAGTTCCACGATGCCGATGCCGACGAGCACGGCGACCAGGACCGCGGCCACGGTGAGCAGCCACTTCCGCGTCGTCGGGGACAGTGAACCCCGCGACGCCGACGGCGCGGCCTGCGGCGCGGGCTGAACCGGCGGTGGCGCGTACTGCGTCGCGACCGGGCCGGGCATCTGCTGCGTCGCCGCCTGTTGAAGGGGCAGCTGCTGCTGCGGGAGTTGTTGCGTGAACGGTGCTTGTGCCTGCTGGAGCGGCATCTGCTGCGGGAGCTGCGCCCCCGCCGTGACCGGCCACGAGGCGGGCACGGTCGGCATCGCGGGCGCGGTCGGCGGGATGAACGCCGTCTCCTTGCCCTCGGTGATCGCGCTCAGCGAACGGACGGTGTCGGCCATGGTCGGCCGGACCAGCGGGTCCTCCCGCAGCATCTTGCGCAGCGCGCCGCTGAGCACGCCCGCCTTCTGCGGTGGCCGTTCCGAGGACTGCCCGTCCTCGCCGAACGGCGGCATCCCTTCGACCGCGGCATAAAGAGTCGCCCCGAGCGAGAACACGTCCGCCGGCGCAGACGGCGGAAGCCCGCGGGTGACCTCCGGTGCGCGGTACGCCGGGGTCGGGCCGCCGCCGGTGATGCCGATGTCGGTGAGCTTCACGCCGCCGTCGTCGGCCAGCAGCACCGTGCCCGGTTCGAGGGTGCGGTGCACGATCCCGGCCGCGTGGATCGCGGTCAGCGCCTTGCCCAGCTGGATGCCGAGCGACGCCGCCTGCTCCGGGGTGAGCGTGCCGTGCTCGGTCAGGAACGTCGACATGCTGCGCGAGGGGATGTACTCCATCACCAGCCAGATGTCGTCGCCGTCGGGCAGCACGTCGAACACCTTGATCGCGCAGGCGTGCTCGATTCGCGCCGCGTCCTTGCTCTCCTGCATCGCCGCCGCGCGCGCCTGCTCGGCACGGTCCGGCGGCAGTCCGACGGGCAGGTACAACCGTTTCATCGCGACGGTCCGGAACAGCCGGGTGTCGAACGCGAGCCAGACGATGCCCGCGCGGCCCCGGCCGATCGGCTGATCCAGCCGATAGCGGCTCCCGACGATGCTGCCTTCAGAACTCACCACGACTCCAGGTTATGGCGTGGTGGAGGAAGTCGGCGACGTCGTCGGCGAGCTAGGTGGCGACGACGGCGGTTTGCTCGGCGACGACTTCGTCGGTGTCGTCTCCGGAGTCGGAGTCGTTTCCCTTGTCGGCTGCGGGTTGTTGGGTTGCGTGTTGCGCGGAGTCGTGCGGCGCGTCGGGGTGTCGCTCGTCGTGGGCGCGGCAGACGACTCCGCGGTCGTCGGGCTGTCCGAAGTGGACGGAACCGACTCCGAGGTCGACGGAGCCTTGGAGCTGGACACCGGCGGCGGGGGCGCGGCGGGTGTCTCCGGGTTGTTCGAACCCAGCAGCCACACGCCGAGACCGACCAGCGCGACGAGGACGACGCCACCGATGATCGCGGGCTTCTTCCACGCGCCGGGCTTCTCGTCGTCCTCTTCGTCTTCGGGGCTCGTGTGGCCGCGGGCCGGAGGTGGCGGGGGCTCGTCGTAGTCGTGGTACGGGTCGTCGATCATCTCGGTCGCGGGGGCCGCGCCGGGCGCCATCAGCGCGGTGCGGTCCGGGCCCGCGCCGTGACCGTTGTCGTAGTGCTCGTCCGGGTAGTAGCCCTGCCGGTCGTAGTCGTCTTCCGGATATCCGGTGGCCGGCGCGTAGTCGTCCTCGTCGTCGTAGTACTGACCGTCCGGCTCCGGGCCATCGAGCAGCGTGCCCGAGTGCCCGGCCGGGACCTCGTCCTCGCCCGCGAGCGCGGCCGCGCCCACCGCGCCCGCCGCGGCGCCGACCGCCGCGCCACCGAGCACTCCGGCGGCAGGCGACAGCACGGTCTCGTCCGCGGGCCCGCCGAGCGGCGTCTCCCCGCGCGCGACGGCGTCGAGCAGCTCTTCGCACTCTTCGGCGGTTGGCCGGTGCTCGATCTCGGGGTGCAGCAGCACCGCGAGCACACTGGCCAGCGGACCGGACTGCCGCGGCGGGTTGATCTGCCCGGCGGCGACCGCGTGCAGAAGGCTCAGTGTGTTCTCGGAAAGACCGAACGGTGGCTGGCCCTCGCACGCGGCGTACAGCGTGGAGCCCAGCGAGAACACGTCCGACTCGGGGCCGGGGTCGCCGCCGATGGCGACCTCGGGCGCGAGATACGCCGGTGTCCCGGCGATCATCCCGGTCTTGGTGACCGTGACGTCGTCCTTGGCGCGGGAGATCCCGAAGTCGGTGATCTTCACCGTGCCGTTCCCGGCGAGCAGGATGTTGCCGGGCTTGATGTCGCGGTGCACGATGCCCACCGCGTGCGCCTCGCGCAGCGCCGCGGCCACCTGCGCGCCGATCCGCGCCACCTCGATGGGCGGCAGCGTGCGGCGTTCCTGCAGGACCTGGGCCAGGCTCGTGGAGTTGAGGTACTCCATGATCAGGCAGGGCTGGCCGTTGTCGTCGGTGACGACGTCGAACACCGAGATCGCGTTCGGGTGATGGAGCCGCGCCGCGATTCTGCCCTCGCGCATGGTGCGCTGCCGGGCGTCCTCCGCGTCGTGTGCTTCGAGTCCCGGCTGGAGCAGCAGCTGCTTGATCGCCACTGTGCGGCCCAGTACCTCGTCGTGCGCTTGCCAGACGGCACCCATCGCGCCCGTACCGATCCGCTGGACAATGCGGTACCGGCCGGCGACCAGGCGACCCTCGTCGCTCACGCGACCTCCCTTTGGGGCTCCGACTTCACGGGACGGGGGTTCACCCGTCCCGGCGACGTGGCCATGGGCACGTCGCACCTCCGGAGCGTATGCACATGTTGTGGGCTGTGTGCCGGTTTCACCGAGACCGGCCCGTGACAAGGCTAGGCGTTCACTCTGTGCACACACACTCGGCACAGCCCGAACGCCTCCCGGCGGCCCGGCACGGTCACATGTACTGGGCCGACAGCAGCCGGGCGTCGGTGATCAGAGCGGCGGTGTTCTCGGCGAACCGGAGCAGCTGGGTGACTCGCAGCAGGCCGCCGTCGGGCTGGCGCATGGTGACCACGGCGAGGACGGACCCGTCCGGTTGCACCTGGGTGTCCTTCTCCTGCACGTCGATGGCGTCCATGGTGCTCCAGGCACGCACGAGGTCACCGGGCTCGCCGCCCGCGAGTGCCGGGGCGAGCAGCGCGAGGGCACCGTTGGCGTCACGGCCGATCGTGGCGTAGAAGTTCTTCACCGCGGCCAGCTTGTCGCCGGGCGTCTTCGGTGCGGAGGTGGTGGCGGAGCTGGTGGGCGCCGCGCTGCTCGACGGCGTGACCGATGACTGGCCCGGTGCCGGCGCGGACGAGGACGCGGGTTGCTTGCCGTGGCCCGTCGTGTCCTGCTGGCCCGCGGTGGTGCCGCCGTCGGCGGCGTTGTGTTGCTGCTGCTGGTGCGGGACGGCGCGGCCACCGAGGGCGGCGGCACCGCTGAACCCGGCGGGCGCGGTGGCCTCGGTGACGGTGACCGGACGGTGTGCCGCGGTGAGCGTCGGCGCGACCACCACGGCGGTGGCGACGAGCCCGCCCGCCATGGCGAGCCCGGCCAGCTTGGCGCGGCGGGCGAAGCGGTTTTCCGGCTCGTCCCCGGAATCCTCGGCGCCTGCCTCGGCCGTGGCGCTGGACTGTCTGCGCGGGGGCAGGTACTTCTGCGGCTCGCGGAACACCTGCTCGAGATAGGCGCGGTCGGCGTCGCCGACATCGCCGAGAATCTCGGCCGGTATCACGTCCTCGACGCGGACGGCGTCCGGTTCACGCCGTGTGCGCTGCCGATCAAGCACGAAATCCTCGCTCTGGGGTCCGGGGACGACGGTAGGCCGTTCGGCTGCCGCCGCTGGGCCGGATGGCCGACTTGTGATCGGTTCCGGCCCCGCTGTCGTCAGGTAACCCTGCGCGGACGGCATCTGCCAGAGCCTGTCGCCGGGATGCCGTCGCGATACGACGAACGGCAGCCTATGTCACCCACCCGGACCAGGGGAGACCGTTCGGCGCACCGCACGTGCATCGGAACGGGAAGCCTGCACTTGCAGGTAACGGTTACCGGCTGTCGCTGGTGATCTTGTCCCCGTCGCCGAACTTCAGGGTGTGCTGCTCGATGGTCTTGGTGCCGTCCTTGTGCGTGACCTCGACGGTGTTGACGGTCTGCGACTTCCGCTGGTCGATGGAGACCTTCTTGACCTCGAAGTAGGCGACGTCGGCGTACCGCTCGGACAGCCGCTGGGGCCCCTCGTCGTGGAGTTCGCCGGTGGTCACCGACGAGGCTTCGCCGGGGTTGGTGGTGACGGTGTTGAAGAACTTCTCCGAGTTGTCCCCCATGGCCTGCGCGTTCTGCGGCGCCGCGTACCAGATGGGCGGTGGCGTGGTGGTCCGGTCGGCCGGGGTGACCGGCGGTTTCTGCGGAGCGCGGCTCGTCGACGGCGCGGACGGGCTGCCCGGCCTCGACGTCGAGGTGGTCAACGGCGTCCCCGCCGGATCCGTCGCCGAACCGTCCGGACTGTCCGAGGTGCCGGAGGTGGACCCGCCCGGCGAGTTGCTCGTGTTGCCGATCGCGCGCTCGGGGCGGCCGCTGCTCGGGTGCCCGCCGGTGCCGCCGTGCTGCCCCGGCGGCGTCAGCGCCGACGGATCCTCGCTGACGACCGGGGCGCCGCCGCGGTAACCGGGCCAGCCACCCTGGCTGGCCTGCTCGGTTTCCGGCTTGCCGACCAGCAGCGTCCCGGCGAACAGCAGGCCGACCACGACGGCGCCGGACGCGCCGGTCGCGAACCAGGCCGCCTTGCGCCAGGTCTTCGGCGGGGTGACCGAGGCGGGCACCGAACCGAGGTCGAACGTGCCGAGTCCGTCGGCGGGCGGGGCGAGGTAGACCCGGACGTCGTCCTCCTCCGGCACCGCGGGCCGCGGGGGCGGCGGGGTCAGCTTCACCCGGGTGCGCTGTGCCGCCTGCTCCTCGTGCCGCCCGGCGCGCTCCCGGCCCGGCGTCGCGAACGAGACCTGGACGCGGGCAGGCGGTTCGGCGGCCAGGGGCGGGGGAGTCGGACGCTCGCGGGGTGGCCGCTGCGGCTGAGGCAGGGGCAGGCTCGCGTGCGTGCCGAGGAAACCGGACGTCGAGCCCCGGCCCGGATCGGGTGTCCGCGGCGGGGGAAGCGGAAGGGAACCGGTCGACGGCGGGTCGACGGGCTCGGCGGCCCGCCGGTGATGGTGGCCGCCCTGCCTCGGCGGCACCGGCGGCGTCCAGGTACCCGCCGCGCCCGCCCGGTGCCTGCCCGGATGCGCGCCGCTCACGGCCCTGCCATGTCCTGGGTGTTCCGCCCCGACGGTCATATCGGACCGACCCTTCCGGCGGTCCGCCCTGACGCGGGTGCGGCCACGGTTAAGCCGAACGGAGCACACCGCTCACGCGCGGAATCACGAGCGGACTCCTGAGCAAATGCACGCGCATGCGAGAGGAGGCGCGCAGGGCCGCTGCCCCCGCGCGCCTCTCGGGCATCGCCCGACCCAGACGCAAGGGTCCTCACGCGGACCACCCTAAGAGGACCGGCCGCCGAAGTCTCGGCCGATCCTGCAAGTTGCAGATGATTCACCCGACCGGGCGCGGCCAAATGGGCGTGGCCAACGCTACGGAGTGCTATAACACCTGCTCCCGATGGTCACCCTCCGCTGCGATACTTCGCCTGGGTCGACTGAAGAGCCTTCGTCGCGACCGCGCCGCTGCCCACGGCGACGATGATCGAAACGATGTCGAGGAACGGTCCGCCGCTGGTCAGCAGCCAGGCGAACAGCGAGGCGGCGGTGGTCCCGCCCGCGATCGCCCACCGGCCGCGGACGTACTCGGCGACCGGCGCACCACCGGCGCGCTTACCCGCGGCGTTGTTCAGCAGGGCCAGGTAACCCACATGGCCCAGCGCGGCGAGCACGCTCGCGATCGCGATGACGACGGCGATGACGTTGATCATGATGTCCTTCCTTTTGTCACGCTTGCCCGTTTCGTTCCAGTGTGCCTGCGCGAGCATGCGGCAGGGGCACCCCGCGGGGTCTGCCGGTCGGGAGACGCGTGACTCCGCCGAAGCGGACGGCCCGGCCGTGGTCGCCGATGTGTGGTCACCACCAGTGTGCCCGGGCCGGGCGGTGCGTGGCTCGGGGAAAACCCTGAGTTCCTCCGGCGGCGTCAGCGGCCCAGCCGGCCGCGGCCGAGGTTCAGCAGCGCCATCGCCAGCTGACGGCCCTCCGGGCCCAGTTCGCGGTAGCGGGCGAGCACATCCATCTCGCGGTTGTAGACGATGCGGGTGCCGCCCGCGGCCATCCTGGCCGCGCCGATCGTCTTCGACACCTCCACGCGGCGTTTGACTAGCCGCAGGATCTCCGCGTCCAGCCAGTCGATCTCCTTGCGGAGCGACGAGATCTCGTCCGCCGAGGGGACGTCGGCAGGGGTCGGCTCTTCGGTGTTCTGCGTCTGCGCGTTCATCGGGACCTCTCTGAAGTCCGGAACCTCATTCGTCCCTGGGACGGCGAAGCCCCGGGTCCGAGGACTCCGGGGCTGGCGGTGACTGCGGTATCGGGCACTACGCGATCACGGGAGCCGGAGTCCGGGTCCCGTAAAAAAATCGCTCCGCGTGGTGCCGCACGAGATCAGTATGGCACAGCGTCGCGGCGCCGCTGCCGGAAACCGCGGATCCTCGCATGCGCGAAGAAGCTCGCCACGAGCCAGAACATCGGCACCAGCGGCCAGAAGAACGGCACGCCGGACATCGCCCAGCGGATGACGAGCAGCACGCTCAGCGCGACCACGGCGGCGAGGTGCACCCGCAACGCCGGGTGCCGTAGCGCGCCCGTGAGCGGTGGCCCGCCCCGGCGTTCCGCCTTCGGCTCCGGTCCCGGCAGATCGGCGGTGAGCTCGCCGAGTTCGTCGGTGTAGCGGGCGGCGTAGACCATGCTCAGCCGCTCCTCGACCTCGTCGAGACCGAGCCGCCCTTCGGCGCCGGCGGCCTGGATGACGGTGGCGACGCGTTCCCGGTCGCTGTCCGCGGCTCGCAGCCGCGCGGGGATCTTCTTCTCGTCCATACTCCCCGATGCTCCGCGCGGGCACGGCGGCGCGCGTCGGACGGCAGGCGACATCCACGCCTACGCCTGACGCGGTAGCTCCCGCCCCCGGGGTAGCGTGGACAGGCGATGGACACCCTCTTCGATCTCCCCGCCGAAAGCCCCGCACCCGTCGCGGACGGGCCAGCCGAGCTGCTCGAGGATCTCAACCCGGCACAACGCGAAGCGGTCACCCACGCCGGTGGCCCGCTGCTGGTCGTCGCGGGCGCGGGTTCGGGCAAGACCCGGGTGCTGACCCGCCGGATCGCCTACCTGCTCGCGGCCCGCCGCGTGCATCCGGGCGAGATCATGGCGATCACGTTCACCAACAAGGCGGCGGCCGAGATGCGCGAACGTGTCGCCGCACTCGTCGGCAGGCGCGCGAACGCGATGTGGGTGTCGACGTTCCACTCGATGTGCGTGCGGATCCTGCGCAGGGAAGCCAAAACGCTGGAGATGTCGTCGAACTTCTCCATCTACGACTCCGACGACACGAAGCGGCTGATCACCCTCGTCGCACGCGACCTCGACATCGACCCCAAGCGCTACGCCGCGCGGACGCTGGCCGTGCACATCTCGAACCTCAAGAACGAACTCGTCGACGCCGAGACGGCGGCCGCCAACGCGGGCAACGACCTGGAGCGGCGCGTCGCGGAGGTCTACGGCGAGTACCAGCGGCGGCTCACCCAGGCCAACGCGATGGACTTCGACGACCTGATCATGCGCACGGTCGAGATGCTGCAGGCCTTCCCCGCCGTCGCCGAGTACTACCGGCGGCGGTTCCGGCACGTGCTGGTCGACGAGTACCAGGACACCAACCACGCGCAGTACACGCTGGTCCGCGAGCTGGCCGGGACCGAGCCGAGCGAGTCCGGGATCGAACCGGCCGAGCTGTGCGTCGTCGGTGACGCGGACCAGTCGATCTACGCCTTCCGTGGCGCGACCATCCGCAACATCGAGGAGTTCGAGCGGGACTTCCCGAACGCGCGCACCGTCCTGCTGGAGCAGAACTACCGCTCCACGCAGACGATCCTTTCCGCGGCGAACGCGGTGATCGCGCGTAACCCCAACAGGCGCGCGAAGCGGCTGTGGACCGATTCCGGCGACGGCGCGAAGATCGTCGGCTACGTCGCGGACAACGACCACGACGAGGCCGCGTTCATCGCGGGCGAGATCGACGCACTGGCCGAGAAGGGCGAAGCGGAGTACTCCGACATCGCCGTCTTTTACCGCACCAACAACCAATCCCGGGTCTTCGAGGAGATCTTCATCCGGCTCGGGCTGCCGTACAAAGTGGTCGGCGGCGTCCGCTTCTACGAGCGGCGCGAGGTCCGCGACATGATCGCGTACCTGCGGGTGCTGGCCAATCCGGAGGACACGGTCAGCCTGCGGCGCGTCCTCAACGTGCCCAAGCGCGGGATCGGCGACCGCGCCGAGGCCGTCGTCGCGACGCACGCCGAACGCGAGCGGATCTCGTTCGCGGCCGCGCTGCGGGACGCGGTGGCCGGCAAGGTCCCGCTGCTGAATCCCCGCTCCGCCAAGGCGATCACCGGGTTCGTGGCGCTGCTGGACGAACTCGGCGAGGTCGTCGCGTCCGGCGCGGAGGTGCACGACGTGCTGGAGGCGGTGCTGGACAGGACCGGCTACCGCGTCGAGCTGGAGGAGTCGGACGATCCGCAGGACGCGTCGCGGGTGGAGAACCTGACCGAACTCGTCACGGTGGCCAGGGAGTTCGCCGAGTTCACCGCGGAGGTCCTCTTCGACGAGAACGCCGAACTGGTCGCCGACGCCGAGGGCACGCCCGCGCCCGGCTCGCTGCCGGCGTTCCTGGAACGCGTGTCGCTGGTGGCGGACGCGGACTCCATCCCGGCGGCCGACGGCGGCGAAGAGGGTGACGGCGGGGCCGGGGTGGTCACCCTGATGACCGTCCACACCGCGAAGGGCCTCGAATATCCGGTGGTGTTCTGCACCGGCTGGGAGGACGGCGTCTTCCCGCACATGCGGGCGCTGGGCGATCCGGCTGAGCTCGCCGAGGAACGGCGGCTGGCCTACGTCGCGATCACTCGCGCGCGGCAGCGGCTGTACGTCTCCCGCGCGCTGGTGCGCTCGGCGTGGGGCCAGCCACAGGCGAACCCGGCGTCGCGGTTCCTCGACGAGGTGCCGCCGGAACTCGTCGACTGGCGGCGGCTGGAACCCTCCTCGGGCAACGGTTTCGGTTCCTCCGGGCCCCGCGCGGCGACCACCTGGGGACGCCGGAGCGGCGGGTTCTCCTCGTCCTCGGGTTCTTCGGGGGCTTCGGGTTCTTCGGGCACGAGCCCGTTCGGCAAGGGCTGGAAGGACACCGTGGCGCTCAAACTGGACGTCGGCGACCGGGTCAGCCACGACAAGTACGGGCTCGGGACCGTCATCTCCTGCGACGGCACGGGGCCGAGGGCGACCGCGACGATCGACTTCGGCGCGTCGGGCAAGGTCCGGCTGATGCTGATCGGCAGCGTGCCCATGGTGAAGCTCTGATCCCCTCGTTCGAGTGAACATACCCGGCGGGCCGCCCGCCGGGTCTTCTCGCGCTTTTCCCGTTCTCCCAAGGCATTCCGCCCTCCTGCCCGGAGGACGGCTTGCGCTGAGGGCGGTGGCTCGGCCGTCACCGCCGCCCGGATCGTCGTCCCCCTCCGCTATACCTGAATTCATCGAACACGAGTTCGACGAAATGGGGTAGGCTGACAGGGGTCCGCCGCCCCGGAGGGGAGAACGGGGTGTGGACGCGGTTTTGTTTGGGCTCCTGGCGGGCGGGGTACAGGAGTACTTGCGGGGTGTGGTGGGGACATGTGCCCCGGATCGGGGTCCGGGACAGGTGGAATCCGTACCACGAGGATCGGCTTGCTCGGGGTCGATTCCTGCGGAGGCGTGCCGCCTGGCCGCCGCCTGGCGAGCGCTGTTGCGCATGCACGAGCTGGGCGGCGACGGGCGGTGTGTCGCCTGCGGCGGCCGCCGGTGGACCACCAGGGCGCGGGCGGCAGGGAAAGCGCACCACGGCTGGTTCGGCTGGTGGCCGGTCCGGCGGCAGGCGTCGCTGTGCACGGTCTGGCAGGTCGCGGTGGGCTACTTCGTCCGGCGGCTGCCGGGCGGGGTGCGGTAGGGCCGCTCAGCGGCGGATGACGATGCCGCACGGGCAGGTAAGGGGACATCGGCCCGGCGGAGTGCTGAAGGCGGTGCTCGCCAGGATCTTCGCGCCACCGGATCGGCGGCGGACGCCCGGAAAGGCGCCGGAAGGGCCCTGGGGCACCCGGGCGACCGCGAGTGTCGCCGACCGGCGGCGGGGCGGGCCACGGCCGTATCAGGGGCCGAAACGTGTCATCCGAGGGCGAACCGGCGAGCCGGTGGTACGGCCGCCGTGCCCGGGGAAAGCTTCGCCGGGCACGCCGGAAGCGGTGCCCCGGGCCGGTGCGGAGTGCGCCGGATCAGAGTTCGACGCCGCGCTCGGCGAGCCACGGCCGCGGGTCGATCTTCTTCGTCCCGTTCTGCCACACCTCGAAGTGCAGGTGCGGGCCGGTGCTCTGGCCGCGGTTGCCGATCTCGGCGATCTGCTGACCGCACTTGACCTTCTGGCCGACGGAGACCGAGAAGCTGTTCATGTGGCCATAGACGTGGATCGTGCCGTCGGAGAGCTGCACGCGGACCCAGAGGCCGAAGCCGCTGGCGGGCCCGGCGTCGATCACGGTGCCGTCGGAAGCTGCGTAGATCGGGGTGCCGATCGCGTTGGCGATGTCGACGCCCATGTGGCTCGTGCCCCACCGGGCGCCGAAGCCGGAGCTGAAGGTGCCGTGCGCGGGCGCGCAGGTCTTGGGCCGCGCGGCTTCCTCGGCGGCCTTCCTGGCGGCCTCGGCCTCGCGCTTTTCACGGGCTTGGGTGACCTGCTCGCTGTCGGCCAGCTTCGCGGCTTCCGCGGAGGCGTCGGCGGCGTGGCCGGTGGGCAGCAGTTCGGGCGCGCCCCCCGCGGCGGCACCTCCCGCGGTGAAGGCGGCGCTCGCGTCCTGGCTGCTGGCCAGGGGGGTCACCTTCGCCTCGGAGTCGGATCCGCTGGTGGACTTCAGGGTCTGGCCCGCGGCCGCGGCGGCGAACGCGCCGGCGGCGACGGCCGCGACCACGACCCGGCCACGCAGGGCCGAGGACGGCGCGGGAAGCCGATGCGAGCCCCGGACGCGCACGACCGCACCGTCCAGTGCGTCCTGCAGTGCCGGGGAAGGAGCTTGGCCGCCGGGGGAGCGGTGTGAAGCCAAGACGGGGCCTTCCATCGTCGGGGAGTCAGACCTGAGGACCCGGGCGGGGGAACCCGGTGAGCCAACCTCGGGGGTGGTTCGCTCGTCGTCCTGCTTTGTGACCTGACTGTAATGGGGACCGGGGGACAGTAACGAAGGGAGACCGTTGTCGGCAAGATCTGTCCTCCGTGTCGGCCGAACGAGCGGCGCCGGCCCCGCGGCTAGCTGTGGGGATTACCCAAAGTTAACTGCCACCTACTTCACCGGATGTGACGTCGGTTACAGCTCTGTAGAGGCCATTCGGCGGTTCCGGGGGCCTGGAACGGCCTTCGGCGGGGCGGAGAGGAGGAATAAACGTTTGAGTGCCGATGTTGACGGGCGCTAATGCCCCGCTGGCACGGGCTTCGCCGTCCGGCTTGCTAGCGTCGCGCACGATGACTTCGCGCGCACGGCCCCCGTCGGAGGGCTCGCCGCCGGATCCCGTATCCGGCCGGGCCGAGCCTTCCGGTGACGAATCCGCCGAACTCCCGTCCGCTGATGAATCCGCAGGTACCGGCCGTTCCGAGAGGACGGATCCCGAGGACAGGGAGCCGGGGGAAGCGGATTCCGCGGTGGACGTCGTCGGCGAGAACCCCGCGGCCGGGATGCCCGCGACCGGGAATCCCGCTGGTGGGATTCCTCGGCCCGCGACTTCCGCTTCGGATGGCTCCCGGGCAGGGAGTCTCACGGCGGGGAAGCCGATGGCCACGGATGGCGGCTTGACCGCGGGCTCCGGGCTCGGCGCGGAATTCGAGGATCAGCGCCCTTCGCCGTCGTTGGTGGTCGCGCTGGTCCTGGTCGTCGCCGGTGCGCTCGCACTGACGGCGGGGGCGGTGCTGCCGGTGTCGCCCGACGTGTCGCCGGGGTTCACCAGCTGGCCGTTGCTCGTGGTGCTGGCCCTGGCCCCGGCCGCGGCGGCGCTGTGGTGCGGCGGCACCGGACGGCCCGGCACGGCGGCCGGCCTGGTGGTCGGCCTCGCCGCGCTGGCTCCGGGACGCCTGCTGCTGGACCTGCAGCTGCTCACGGCGGGACCGCTGGCCATCCGGCCGGAGCTGTACCTGCCGTCCCGGTTGCTGGACCGGACGGCCGCCGGTCCCGGACTGTGGCTGCTGCTGGCGGGGGACGTGCTCACCCTGGTCGCCCTGGTACCCGCGGCGCGGGCCGCCCGGCAGCGGGCGGAGATCGCCGGGGCTGTCGGCGGGCGGCGGCGGTGGCGGCTCGTGGTGCCGTTGCTCGCGGTGGCCGCGGCGGTCGGGCTGCTGATGGCGCCCGTCCGATCGGACGACGTCTACCTGCTGGCGCGGTCGGCGTTCGAAGGGCCGTGGCCCGGGTTGGGCGGGTTCCTGCTGCTCGCGTGCGCGCTTCCGCTGGTGCTGCTGCTCGGCCTCGCCTCGGCCTCCGACGGCGTCGCCAGGGGCACCCTGATCGGTGCGTCGGTGGCCGTGCTCGCGGTGGCGCTGCCCGCGGTGGTGTCCGGGCTCGCGGTGACGAACCTGCATCCCGGTTTCGGGCCCGCGCTCGCTGTCGTCGCGGTGGTCGTCGTGCTGGGCCTGGCCGCCACCCGGCTGACCGTGCCCGAACACGGCCGGGAGCCCGAAGGCGATCTGGCCGGGGAAGCGCGGCTGCCGGGTCTCTTCTGGTGGCGGTTCGCGTGTGGTGGTCTCGCGGTGCTGACGGCGATCGCGGCGGTGATCGGAGCGTTCGCGCCGCAGCTGGTGACCAAGGCCGGGGCCGTACTGACCGGTCCGCCGCCGGAGAGTCCGGCCCGCTGGCTGCTGCTGGCCGCCGGAGTGCTGGTCCTCGTCCTCGGCCTGCTCATGCTGGCGCCGCCGGCCGCCGGCGCCGTCCGGCCGGTGCTCGCGGTGGCCTGGGCGGCGGTCGTGCTCGCGGGCACGGCCGTGCTCGGCACGGCGGTCGCCGCCACCGACGCGACCAACCTCACCGGGTTCGGCGCGGACGCCGGGCAGACGGTGATCGGCTACGACCTCGGCGCCGGGGTCGGGTGGACGGTCGCCGCGCTGGTGCTCGCCCCGCTGACCGCGCTGGCCGCGGTCGCCGCCGGAGTGGTGGAACGGGAAGACAGCGGCGCCGAAGGGCCGCGTACCGGTGGCGCGGTGCTGACGCCGGTGGTCGCGGCGGCGGTCCTCGCGATCGCCGCCTTCGGTACGCCGGTGTTCACCGCCCCCGGGTACGTGCCGCCGGGGCTGTGGGCGAACTTCGATACGCCGTCCTGGGGACTGCTGACCGCGCTCGTGGTGGTCCTCGGTTCCCTGGCGCTGTCGCAGCGGTCCCGTCCTGGCCCGGCCGCGGCCGGGCTGATCGGCGCGGCGCTGCTGGTGGCGGTGCACGCGGCCGAGTACCCGCTCATCGGCTCCGCCCTCGACGGTGCGCGGCCCGCGACCGGGTTCTGGCTCGCCCTCGGTGCCCTTGTGGCCGTGCTCGCGGCAGCGGTGATGGCCTTCGGCGGCGCGCGGCGGCAGGCATGAGCGAAGCTTGCGAGCGAATCGTGGATGTCATGCGCCTAAAAGGATCCAACGCTGTCTCGCGGAGCGGGGCGATCGCATGAGCAGACCGTTGGCGCGTGTCCTGCTCGCCGAGATCGGCGACGGCGGTGCGGCGGCCGGGCTTCTCGGCCGCTTGTTGCGGGACGAGGGCATGGAGGTCGTCTACGCCGGTCCGCTCGGCACGGTCGAGCAGATCGTCCGCACCGCCGAACAAGAGGACCCTGACGCGCTCGGCGTCGTCGTGGGCACAGGCGCCGACATCGCCGGTCTCGAACCGCTCACCGGGCGCCTGCCGGAGGTGCACCTTTTCGTGCTCGGCGCGGCACCCGACGGCGTCACGCACAGCGGCGTGAAGGCCTTCGAAACCGCCGAGGAAGCCCTCGGCTGGCTCTCCGGTGTGCGTTCTCACACCGGTCAAGCACCGTCTGACCGCGCACGGTGACCGACTTCACCAGGTGCGGAGTCCCCTGCGTCTGCGCAGGTCGCTAACCTCGACTGGTCCGACAGCGCGGTCCGGCAGCGGACCACCACAGTGGCGTGTCGTCAGGAGACTGGAGTAGTGGACCTCTACGAATACCAGGCGAGGGATCTCTTCGCCGCCCACGGAGTACCGGTTCTGCCGGGCTCGGTGGCTAGCACCCCCGAAGAAGCCAAGACCGCCGCGGAGCAGATCGGTAACCAGGTCGTCGTCAAGGCGCAGGTGAAGGTCGGTGGCCGTGGCAAGGCGGGTGGCGTCAAGCTGGCGCAGACCCCCGACGAGGCCAAGGAGAAGGCGGAAGCCATTCTCGGGCTCGACATCAAGGGCCACATCACGCGCCGCGTGCTCGTGGCCGAAGCCTCGGACATCTCGTCCGAGTACTACTTCTCCTTCCTGCTGGACCGGGCGAACCGCACGTTCCTGGCGATGGCGTCCTCCGAGGGCGGCATGGAGATCGAGCAGCTCGCGGTCGAGCGCCCCGAGGCGCTCGCGAAGATCCCGGTCGACGCGATCACCGGTGTCGACAAGGCGAAGGCGCTCGAGATCCTGAAGGCCGGAAACTTCCCGGCCGAGATCATCGACGAGGCCGCCGACGTCGTGGTGAAGCTCTGGGAGACCTTCGTCTCCGAGGACGCCACCCTGGTCGAGGTCAACCCGCTGGTCCGTGACCCGCAGGACAAGATCATCGCCCTCGACGGCAAGGTCACCCTCGACGAGAACGCCTCGTTCCGCCACCCGGCGCACGAGGAGCTCGTCGACAAGCAGGCCGAGAACCCCCTCGAAGCCAAGGCCAAGGCCAAGGACCTCAACTACGTCAAGCTCGACGGCGAGGTCGGCATCATCGGCAACGGCGCAGGCCTCGTGATGTCCACTTTGGACGTCGTGGCCTACGCGGGTGAGAAGCACGGCGGCGTCAAGCCCGCCAACTTCCTCGACATCGGCGGCGGCGCGTCCGCCGAGGTGATGGCGGCCGGGCTGGACGTCATCCTCAACGACACCGACGTGAAGAGCGTGTTCGTCAACGTCTTCGGCGGCATCACCGCCTGCGACGCGGTGGCGAACGGCATCGTCGAGGCGCTGAAGATCCTGGGCGACGAGGCCACCAAGCCGCTGGTCGTCCGCCTGGACGGCAACAACGTCGTCGAGGGTCGCCAGATCCTGGCCGACGCGAACCACCCGCTGGTCACCGTGGTGGACACAATGGACAACGCGGCCGACAAGGCCGCCGAGCTCGCCGCGGCAGGTGCGTGACATGTCGATCTTCCTCACCGAGAACAGCAAGGTCATCGTGCAGGGCCTCACCGGCTCCGAGGGCACCAAGCACGCGACCAAGATGATCAAGTCCGGCACCAACATCGTGGGCGGCGTGAACGCCCGCAAGGCCGGCCAGAAGGTCACCATCGAGGGCAAGGAACTCACCGTGTTCGGCACGGTCGAGGAGGCCATCAAGGAGACCGGCGCCGACGTGTCGGTCATCTTCGTGCCGCCGAAGTTCGCCAAGGACGCGGTCATCGAGGCGATCGATGCCGAGATCGGCCTCGCCGTGGTCATCACCGAGGGCATCCCGGTGCACGACTCGGCCTACTTCTGGGCGCACGCGGTCGCGAAGGGCAACAAGACCCGCATCATCGGGCCGAACTGCCCCGGCGTGATCAGCCCCGGCAAGTCCAACGCGGGCATCATCCCGGCGGACATCTCCGGTGCCGGCAAGATCGGCCTGGTGTCGAAGTCCGGCACGCTGACCTACCAGATGATGTACGAGCTGCGCGACATCGGTTTCTCCACCGCCGTCGGCATCGGCGGTGACCCGGTCATCGGCACCACGCACATCGACGCGCTCGAGGCGTTCCAGAACGACCCCGAGACCGAGGTCATCGTGATGATCGGCGAGATCGGCGGCGACGCCGAGGAGCGTGCGGCCGACTACATCAAGGCCAACGTCACCAAGCCGGTCGTCGGCTACGTCGCGGGCTTCACCGCGCCCGAGGGCAAGACCATGGGCCACGCCGGCGCCATCGTCTCCGGCTCCTCCGGCACGGCCGCCGCGAAGAAGGAGGCCCTCGAGGCCGCCGGCGTCAAGGTCGGCAAGACCCCGAGCGAGACCGCCGTGCTCGCCAGGGAGCTGTACAACTCCCTCCACTGAGTGGGGCAAAAGCCGCTTTCCACACAGCGAACCGACGGGGCCGGACACCACAATGGGTGTCCGGCCCCGTCGGCGTTCGGGACCATGTGAACCGATCGGGTGAACCGGACGTCTCACGGCCCGTACAGAGGCTTGCCCCCGGGTGCGCTAGCGTTCGGTGAGCACAGCCGCCACGTTCCGTCCCCGGTGCTCCGCGCGGCCCGGGGTTGCCGGTCAAGCGACAGGAGAGCATCGATGACCTTCCCCAGTGGTGGGCCTGGCTACCCCCAGCAGGGTGGCGGCCAGCAGCCGCCCCACACCCCGCCCCACTCGGGCGCCTTCCCGCCGCAGGCGCCCCCGCAGGCTCCGCCGCCCGCGGCGCCGGGCGCCGCGATCCCGCAGAACCTGCCGATGCTGCTGTCCCTCGCCGTGACCGTGCTCGGCGTCGTGCAGTACTTCATCGGCTTCTCCGACGAAGCGAGCGTCGTCGGACAGGAGACGCTTTTCCTCCTCGTCGGCGGTCTGCTCGCCGCGCTGTACGTGCTGCCGAAGGGCCCGAAGGCGCTGCCGTTCGCCGCGCTGTTCAGCCTGCTCGGCGCGTTCGAGACGCTGGACGAGATCATCGGCGTTCGCGAAGGGGTCTCCGTCCCCGGCATCGTCACGGTGATCTTCATCCTCGGCATCCTGCAGATGCTCCTCGCGGTCGGCGCGTTGCTGCTCGCGCACGACGTCATCAAGCCGCCCGCGCCGAAGCCCGCCGCGCCGCAGAGCCAGTACGGCCCGCAGTTCGGCCAGCCCGGCCAGCAGGGGACGAGCCAGTTCGGCCAGCCAGCGCCGCAGCAGCAGTACGGGCAGCAGCAGCCGGGCCAGCAGGCACCGCAGGGGCCGGTGGCCGCGGCCGGTGAGCCCTCCGCGCCGTTCTCGCAGCCGACGACCTTCTCGCCGCCCGCCACGCCGCCGACCCAGCAGGCCACGACCTACGCGCCGCAGCAGGGCCAGTTCTTCCAGCAGCCCTCCTCGGGCGAGCAGGGACAGCAGAACCCGGGCACTCCGCCCGGCGGGTTCGGCAAGCAGAGCTGAGCCACCGACCGGCAACACCTCGCACCCACTGTGACTCCCGCTCCGGCGGTGTCACAGTGGGTGTTGGTCTTTCGGGGCTTTTGCCCCGACCGGGTGGGTTAGGTTCGCCACGCCCCGGAAGGGCGGCGTGGCTCACCCGGACGGACCAGTCCGGATGTCAGGGTGGCGATCATGGAGCTGCTCACCCGACCCGAACGCCCGCCGGGCGACGAGCCGGTGAGCGACCCCGAGCCCGACGCGGTCACTGGAGCCAAGCGGGTGCGGGTGTTGCTCGCCGCCGCGCTCGGCCCGCTGGTCATCGGCTATGCCGTGGTCGCCACGCTGCTCGCGCTCGTCACGCTGACCGCGGAGCGCGCGACGTTCTCCGCCGCCGGCTCCCTGCTCGCCGCGGGCCCCGGCTGGCTCGCCGCGCACCAGGTGCGGCTCGACATCGGCGGTCACCCACTCGGGGCACTGCCTCTGCTGCCCACCCTCGGCGTGGTGCTGCTGGCGATGCGCGCGGGATCCCGCGCCGCGCGGCGGCTCGGCTGCCGGAGCACGCACCGGGCGGTGCCGGTGATCGCCGTGATCGCCGGCGCGCACGCCGTTTTCGGCCTGACCATCGCGGTGCTTTCGCTCGGCGCTCCGGTGTCCGCGAATCCGTTCACCGCGTTCGTGGTGCCCGGCCTGTTCGGCGGGCTGTCCGCGACGATCGGCGTCGTCCGCCGCTGCGGTCTGCCGGGCATCGTGCGCGACCGTCTCGACCCGCTCGCCGTGCGCGGGCTCCGCGCCGGCGCGCTCGGCCTCGCCGCGCTGGTGCTCGGCGGGGCGCTCGTGTTCGCCCTCGCCACCGCGCTTTCGGCGTCCACAGTGGACAAGCTGTTCGCGCCGGGCGCCGGGAGCAGTTTCGGTCTCTTCCTGCTCTCGCTGCTCTACCTGCCCAACGCGGTCGTGGCCGCGCTGTCGTTCATGACCGGTCCGGGGTTCTCCATCGGCACGGCTTCGGCGGGCATCTTCGGGTCTTCCGGCGGGCCCGTGCCGGGCTTGCCGCTGCTCGGTGGCGTGCCCGAGCACCACGCGGGCTGGTGGTCCGTGCTGCTCGTCCTGCCCGCGCTCGCCGGTGGGCTCGTCGGCTGGTCGGTCCGCCGGATCGACGAGGACCCCGCGGCACGCGTGCGCACCGTCGCCATCGCGGGCGCGCTGGTCGGCTTCGGCTGCGTCGTACTCGGCACCCTCGCCGGCGGCCGGCTCGCCGACGGGCCGTTCGACCCGGTGAGCATCCCGGTCGGCGTGGCCTCGATCGTGGCCTTCTGCTGGATCGTCATCCCCGGCGGATTCGTGACCTTCTTCGCCGGGGCGCACGCTCCGGCCCGGCCGCCCGCGGAACTCGACGAGGACCTGCCCGACGCCGACACCGACGAGGTGGCAGACGAGGCCGCCGAAGCGGAAGAGCCAGAGGAGCCCGAAGCGTCCGAAAAGGACGGTGACGAGGCCGAAGACGCCGAAGCTGAGGACGCCGACGGTGCGAACGGACCGTTCGCACCACCCGAAGGCCCCCTACCAGACAGCCTAGAGGTGGGGGACGACGATAACGGGGCGGCCGAGTCGGACGGCGGGGAAGCTCGGGCCGAGATCGAGTACGACGCCGAGTACGACGAGGAATTCGACGCCGAGGCCGAAGCGGAACTCGGTCTCGAGCGGCCCGAGGACATCGCCGTGGACCAGGCACTCGACCAGGTCGTGGACGAGCCCGCGCCGAAGGCGGAGGAGCCGGGACCTGTGACGGAGTCCACCGAGGGGTCCGGCGACGACACGTCTCCGGGAGCCGACCGTTAGGGTTGACGCGACCTGCTGAAGCGCCGTGCGCCCGGGGCGTACCGCCGAGCAAGGAGCCCGTTCTGGCCAGCCGCTTGGACCTGCCCACTCCGGTGAAGATCGTCGTGCTCGCCTCCGGATCGGGCACGCTGCTGCAAGCGCTGCTGGACGCCGCCGGCCGGTCCGGCTACCCCGCGAAGATCGTCGCCGTCGGCGCCGACCGCCTCGGCATCGAGGCGCTGGCCAGGGCCGAGCGCGCGGGCGTCCCGTCGTTCACCGTGCGGGTGGCCGATCATCCCGACCGCGCCGCGTGGGACAAGGCACTGACCGAGGCCACCGCCGCCTACCAGCCCGACCTGGTCGTCTCGGCCGGGTTCATGAAGATCCTCGGCGCCGAGTTCCTCGGCCGCTTCGCGGTGGTGAACACGCATCCGGCGTTGCTGCCGTCCTTCCCCGGCATGCACGCGGTGCGCGACGCACTCGCCGCGGGCGTCCGCGTCACCGGGTCGACCGTGCACTTCGCGGACGCCGGGGTGGACACCGGGCCGATCATCGCGCAGGAGGCGGTGACCGTGGAGCCCGGCGACGACGAAGACGTCCTGCACGAGCGGATCAAGGCCGTGGAACGCAGGCTCCTGGTGGAAACAATCGAGCGGCTGGGCCGTGGTGGCTGCACTATCGACGGACGAAAGGTGACTTTTCGTGAGCACTGACCAAGGACGGCGCCCCATCCGCCGGGCACTGATCGGCGTCTCGGACAAGGCCGGCCTGCTCGAACTCGCCACCGGGCTGCACGCGGCGGGCGTGGAGATCGTGTCGACCGGCGGCACCGCCAAGGTCATCGCGAACGCCGGCGTCCCGGTCACCCCGGTCGAGCAGGTCACCGGCTTCCCCGAGTCGCTCGACGGCCGGGTCAAGACGCTCCACCCGCGCGTGCACGCCGGGCTGCTCGCCGACCAGGACAACGCCGACCACGTCGACCAGCTGCGCAAGCTCGAAATCGCGCCGTTCGACCTGCTCGTGGTCAACCTGTACCCGTTCACCCAGACGGTCGCCTCCGGCGCGAGCCCCGAGGACTGCGTCGAGAACATCGACATCGGCGGCCCTGCCATGGTGCGCGCCGCCGCGAAGAACCACGGCAGCGTCGCGGTCGTCGTCGACCCGGCCCGCTACGAATGGGTTCTGGAGCGCGTCGCCGAAGGCGGCTTCGACCTCAACGACCGCAAGCGGCTCGCGGCGCAGGCCTACGCGCACACCGCGGCGTACGACACGGCGGTCGCGTCCTGGTTCGCCAACGTCTACGCACCGGCCGACGACTCCGGCTTCCCCGACTTCACCGGCGCCACCTGGGAACGCGCGGACGTCCTGCGCTACGGCGAGAACCCGCACCAGAAGGCCGCGCTCTACCGGCACCACCGGCCCGGCCTCGCGCACGCCGAGCAGCTGCACGGCAAGGCCATGTCGTACAACAACTACGTCGACACCGACGCCGCGCGCCGCGCCGCCTTCGACTTCGCCGAACCCGCCGTCGCGATCATCAAGCACGCCAACCCGTGCGGCATCGCGGTCGGCGTCGACGTCGCCGAAGCCCACCGCAAGGCCCACGCGTGCGACCCGGTCTCCGCGTACGGCGGCGTGATCGCCACGAACCGGCCGGTCAGCCGCGAGGCCGCCGAGCAGATCGCCGAGGTGTTCACCGAGGTCGTGCTCGCCCCGAGCTTCGATCCGGAGGCGCTGGAGATCCTGCAGCGCAAGAAGAACGTGCGGCTGCTGAAGCTGCCGGTGCTCGAGAACCCGGACCCGATCGAGTTCCGGCCGATCTCCGGCGGACTGCTGGTGCAGACCGTCGACGCGATCGACGCCCCCGGCGACTCCCCGGCGAACTGGCAGCTCGCCACCGGCGCGCCCGCCGACGAGCAGACCCTGGCCGACCTGGAGTTCGCGTGGCGCTCGCTGCGTGCGGTGAAGTCCAACGCGATCCTGCTCGCGCACGACCGCGCCACGGTCGGCGTCGGCATGGGCCAGGTCAACCGCGTCGACTCCTCGCGGCTCGCGGTGTCGCGGGCGGGAGACCGGGCCAAGGGCTCGGTCGGCGCGTCCGACGCGTTCTTCCCGTTCCCGGACGGCCTCGAAGTGCTCATCGAGGCCGGTGTCCGCGCGGTGGTGCAGCCCGGCGGGTCGATCCGCGACCCCGAGGTCATCGCCGCCGCCGAGGCCGCCGGGATCACCCTGTACCTCACCGGCACCCGCCACTTCGCTCACTGAGCCCCTGACCTCGCTGACCTGCCGCGCGAAGTGCGTTTAGCCCGCTAAACGCACTTCGCGCGGGTCGGGTCAGGAGCCGGGGACGGCCTCGGCCTTCTTGTTGCGCCGGACGCTCGACCACGCCTGGTCGTTGCACAGCTGACAGCTCGACGCCGGGCCGAAGAACACCGGCCTCGCCTGTTCGTCGCCCATCAGCCAGAAGCGGAACCACGCGGTGATCGCGCCACGGAAGCCACCGCCGTCGCCGACCGGCGTGAAGTGCGTGGCACCCGCCAGTTCGCCATAGATCGCCGGGATCTGCGTTGCCTGGTTGTAACGGGGGATCACCAGCAGCGGCGGCGAGACGATGATGTCGGCCTGGCCACCGAGGATGAACATCGGGCTGTGCAGCGCGCCGATGCTGCCCTGCGGGCCCGGCTCGATCGGGATCGTCGCCGAGATCCGCGCGTCGGCCCCCGCCGCGATCGCTCCACCACCGCCCTGCGAATGCCCGGTAGCGCCGACATGCGCGGTGTCGATCTTCTGGTAGTACTTGCTGCCCGCACGGCCGTTCTCCGCGATGAGCGTGGTGGCGCCGTCGAGCATTTCCCGCCCCGACCCGGAGTTCGTCGTGTTCGCCGCGGCGACGACGAACCCGTGCGACGCGAGATGCCGCAGCAGCCCGGCGTAGATCGGCGGTGTCGCGCCGGTGCCGTTGCCCCACACGATCACTGGATGCTTCAAGCCGTTCTCGCCGAGCGCGGTGGGCCGGTACACGGTGTGGGCAGCGTCCAAGGCCTCGGTCGTGACCGGGAACGGACCCGGATCGGCCCAATGCCCGTCGACGAGGGGAAAACCGGTCTGCGAGCCGGACGCGGCCGGAGCCGTGAGCAGCCCGACCGCGGTGACGATCGCGAGGAGCCCGGACCACCACCGGACCCGGCGAAGCCTGCCTGCCATGCCATCACTCCTTTGTGACGCGGATGCGGACCAGCCCATGATCGCGCGGTGACCGGCTCGTCACCGTTGGGAACCGGCTCAATGTTCGCCCGGTCCGGTCGTGACGGAGCACAGCGGCCGGGCTTGATCGAATTCGGGTACCGTCGGTGACATGCTTTGACGCCTGCCCGGCAGCCGGGCACCCCCAGCACTCCTTCGTGCCACCACCGAATCGGAAGCCACGAAGGAGAACCCCCATGAACACGTCGATGCCCATCGACGTCCCCCACGCACTGGCCGCGATACACGACAAGAGCGAAAGCGGCCGCGCGTGGCTCGCCGCGCTGCCCCGGCAGGCGGACGAGTTCCTCGAACGCTGGGCGCTGCGCCCGGACGGCCCCACCGCCCACGGCATGGCCTCGCTCGTCGTGCCGGTTACCCGCGCCGACGGCATCCGCGCCGTGCTCAAGCTCCAGCAGCCCAGCGAGGAGAACGAGGGCGCTCCGCTGGGCCTGCGGACCTGGAACGGCGACGGCATCGTCCAGCTGCTCGACCACGACGAAGACACCGGCGTCATGCTGCTGGAACGGCTCGACGAGACCCGCCCGCTGTCTTCCGTGCCCGACGACGGCGACGCCATCCGCATCCTGGCGGAGCTGCTGGCCCGGCTCGTCGCCGTGCCCGCGCCGGAAGGACTCCGGCGGCTCGCCGACGTCGCCGCGGCCATGCTGGCGCAGACACCGCAAGCGGTTCCGGCGTTGCGCGATCCGGACGAGCAGCGCCTGGTGCTCACGTGTGCGTCCGCCGTCGCCGAGTTGCTCGGCGAACCCGGCGACCGCCTGCTGCACTGGGATCTGCACTACGACAACATTCTCGCCGGGCACCGGGAACCGTGGCTGGCCATCGACCCCGAGCCGCTCGCCGGCGACCCCGGTTTCGATCTGCTGCCCGCGCTGGACAACCGCTGGGACGAGGTGCTCGCGACCGGGGACGCGCCCCGCGCGGTGCTCCGCCGTTTCGACCTGCTGACCGAGGCGCTGGACCTCGACCGGCTGCGAGCGACCGGCTGGACGCTCGGGCGCGTGCTGCAGAACGCCTTGTGGGACATCGAAGACGGCAAGACCATGCTGGAACCTGCTCAGGTCGTCATCGCGAAAACCTTGCTGCGTAAGCGAAAGGTGTGATCGTCAGGCAGCCTCGTTGAGCATTGTGAGCACCTCCTCGGTGGACCGGACGTCACCGAACGACCGGTAGATGGTGTGGAGCGTGGCGTTGTGCTCTTCGTCGCGCGAGGCCGCGTTGGCGTCCGCGACCATGACGACCCGCAGGCCGAGGGTGCTCGCGTCGCGAGCCGAGGATTCGCAGCACACATTGGTGACGGTGCCGGTGATCAGCACGGTGTCGATTCCGCGCTGTGCCAGCGAATCCGGTAACGAGCACCGGCCGGGGAAGAACGCGCTGGCCGCGGACTTCTCGGCCAGTACATCGGCCTCGTGCACGCGGAAGCCCGGCCAGAGCCGTGGGGGGGGGGGGGCGGGGGGCCCCCCCCCCCCCCCAGGGTCGCGCGCCGGCAGGGCCGGGGGGAGACTCGGCGGCGCGCGCCCCCGCCGGCGCCTCGCCCCCCCCCCCC
>NZ_JBHYIK010000001.1:219066-232131 GCF_042739735.1 Amycolatopsis sp. NPDC059027
CTTTTCGTGGGAGTTGGGGGGACCGTCTCCGCGGGCGCGCGCGTCGTGGGCGTGCGGGGGGCGGCCCCGCCCCCCCCCCCCACACGGTAGCGCTCGGCCACTTCCTGGCCGTGGAACTCTTCGGCGGCCGGCCTCCGTTCCGTCGACGGCACCACCCACGCGACCGTCCCGCCCGCCCGGCGGAGGGTGTCCGCGAGACGGCCGATGGCGGGCACGATGCCCCGGCAGTACGGGTTTCCGTGCACGAAGAACGGGATCATGTCGACGACTACCAGCGCGGTCCGCCCGGGAACGAGCCGGGGGAACGCGAAACGCCTGCCACGACGGGCCTCGTGCCGGGCGTACTCCCGGGGCTCGATCCGCCACGCGTGCTGCTTGCCGATGTCCACGCGGCGGACTGTAGCCGGGCGCACCGACAGAAACGCGCCGGATCCGGCGTCGAGCGGGATGACGGACGGTGGGGTCCGTTCTAGATTCGGGCCATGGAAATCTCCGAGCAGATCGTGGTTCCCGCGGACGCCGAGCGCACCTGGCGGCTGGTCACCGCGCCCGGGAACTTCCAGCGGTGGTACGCCGCTTCGCTTTCCGTTTGCTGCTGCCGGAACCCGGTGACCTGGTCGACATCGCGATGACTCCGGCGGAAGGGGGAACGCAGGTACGGATCACCGAAAGCGGCACGCTGGCCGACGCCGGGACGAGCGCCATAGCCTGGCGCAATTCGCTGTCGCTGCTCCGGGAACTCGCGAGTTCGGGCGATGCCGATCTGTGATCCTCCCGAGGGGCAACCAATCGTGCCCTCCGATCGTCTTCGGTCGGTGAGAGGGTGGCAGGGGGCCACCCGAAAGTCCTTGAGGGGGAAGGAAAACAATGCGAAGAGGCATTCGCTTCCTGGTCGCCGGTATCGCCGCGGCCACAGTCACGACGCTGGTTTCGGGGGCTGCGGCCGAGGCCACGCAGCAGTCACGCGTGGCACGGGCGCAGGCGTCGGAAACACTGGGGCCGGACGGCTACAAGGCCGTCAAACTGGGGATGTCCGAGGAGGAGGCCGTCGCCACCGGCGAACTGATCCGGCGCACCGACGTGCCTTCAACGGAGTACTGCGGCTGGTATGCACTGAAGGACTGGCCGGGTGGTCCTGGGGCCGAAGGGGCGGGCGTGGTCGTCTCGCCCACCTACGGTGTGGTGGCGATCTGGGCCTATCCGAGCGTCCAGACCCCGGAAGGGATCGGCCTGGGTTCCACGGTGTCCGAGGTCAAGGCGGCTTACCCGGACTACGAGGAGGGCGAGCAGTACCACGGTGGCCGGGCGCCGGTGCCGGGGGGAGCCGAAGGTTCCTTGTACCGGTTCGGGCGTTTCGACGGCGACAACGGCCGGATCACCAGAATGTTCCTGCAGGCTCCGAGGCAGGACTGCTACGAATAACCGGCGTCCCGCCTGAACGGAATGCCACGAGTGTGCCGCCCGGTTCCCTCCAGGCGGCACACCCGTTCCCGATGCGACGACACTCGGGAAGAATTCGCCGGTTCCCGGTGTCGATCCGGGCTCGTCCCGTTCGACGCACTGGTATGACTGACACTGCTTTCGAGCCGGCCTCGACCACCAACCTCGACCGATACGGGTCCGCGGAGCTGCCGTGGAGCCGTCCGCGCGACGTCCTCGTCAACGACACCCCCAAGGCCGATCTGACCTTCTTCCTGGCCACCGTGCGGCCCGACGGGCGGCCGCATTCGGCGGGCGTCGGGGCTTTGTGGCTGGACGACGCGCTGTACTTCACGAGCGGGCCCGGCACCCGCAAGTCACGCAACCTGGCCGCCAACCCGGCCTGCAGCGTGTCGGTGCGCCTGCGCGGCATCGACCTGGTGCTCGACGGCGAGGCCCGCCGGATCACCGATCCGTCCACTTTGGAGCGAGCGGCGGGCGTCTACCGCACGGGTGGCTGGCCGGTTTCGGCGATGAGCGACGGTTTCACGGCCCCCTACAGCGCGCCGAGCGCGGGTCCCGCGCCGTGGCACCTCTACCGCCTTACCCTGCACACCGCCGTCGGTGTGGCCACCGCCGAGCCCTACGGTGCCACCCGCTGGGACTTCCGGCGCTGAACCACCGTGCTGTGACTGTCAGCCGCAGACGACTGTCAGTTCGGCGGTGCTCGCTGACACCGCGTCGCGGCGGCTGGCTGGTCGGCGGCCCACGGTTACGTCCGACGCGCCGTGGGGACGCGGCGGCCATCCCCGCGACGATGCTGGACCGACCGGTCCACTATAGGTAGTATCGGCTCCGTGCCACGTCCGCGACAGTTCGATGAAGAGCGCGTGCTGTCGGCTGTGCAGGCGGCGTTTTGGGACAACGGGTACGCGGGCACGTCGCTCGAAGATCTCCTGCTGGCCAGCGGACTCGGCAAGGGGAGCCTGTACGGAGCGTTCGGAGACAAGAAGAGCTTGTTCTTGCGCGTGCTGCGCAAGTATGACGAGGCCAATGATCAAATGCTGCGTAGGTGGCTTGAGCAAGCCGAGCGCGGCGTCGATGTAATCCGGGGTTTCGTGACCGGGCCCGTGCGTGATCCCAGTGGCGAGCAGGCTCGTCGGGGTTGTCTGCTCGCCAACACCGCGATGGAACTGTCGGTGAGCACCGCTGAGGTGGCCGCGGAGGCGCGGCGCAGCTACGCCTCGACCACTGCCGTGCTGGCCGACGCGGTACGACGAGCGCAGCGCGAGGGCGACGTCGCGCCCCGCCTCGACCCGGACGTCACCGCACGTGCGGTGCTGGCCGGTCAGCTTGGGCTAATCGTGCTCGGTCGAGTCGGTCAGGATCCGGCTGCATTGCTGGCCATGGCCGAGGCTCTGCTCGACGGCCTGCTGCCTGCGTTCTGAACACTCCTGTCGCAGTGGTGTACGGCACAGCGGCGCGCAGATTATTGACCGTGCGGTCCATATAGGGAATGTTATGGACTGCACGGTCAATAATCTGGATGGGAGCTGTCATGAAGGCGCTGGAGGACAAGGTCGCGGTCGTGACCGGGGCGAACGCGGGTATTGGGCTGGCGATCACGCGGGCCTATCGCGCCGAGGGGGCGCGGGTGTTCGCCGTCGGTCGTCGCCAGGCGCAGCTCGACGAGGTCGAGGCCGAACTCGGCCCCGAGGTCACCGGGATTCGCTGCGACGTAGGTCGGCTTGAAGATCTCGACGAGCTCTATGCGACCGTCGCCGAGCAGGCGGGCCGGATCGATGTCCTGGTGGCCAACGCGGGGATCGGGATCGCTGCCCCGCTGGGCGAGATCACCGAAGAGCAGTTCGACGCCATGTTCACCACCAACGTCAAGGGCTCGCTGTTCACCGTGCAGAAGGCGTTGCCGCTGCTGTCGCCGGGGGCGTCGATCATCCTCACCGGGTCGACGGCGGTCTCGCGCCCCCAGTCCTACCTGCCTGTGTACGGGGCGACCAAGGCCGCGATCCGCAATCTGGTTCGCGGGTTCGCCCACGACGCCGGGGCGCGTCAGTACCGGATCAACGTGCTCTCGCCCGGCGGTACCCGCACGCAGGGCTTGCAAGACCTGGTCTCACCCGACGAGCTCGCCGCCGTCGGGGCGTCGGTTCCGCTCGGCCGATTGGCCGAGCCAGAGGAAATCGCCGCGGCGGCTGTCTTCCTCGCCTCCGACGCGTCCAGCTATGTCAACGGCTCCGAACTCGCCGTGGACGGCGGCTTCGCCCAGGTCTGAGGCACGCAGGCACACCACGTCGCACCAGTCGCGGACGAACCATCCGCCGTCCGCGTCGGCAACTCGCGTTGACAACGTCAAGTACCGCTGTCCGTCGCACCGCGCTTGACAACCGGCGCGGATCCGGGTTGACTGAATACGTCGAACAGGTGTTCGACATGTTGGGAGAGTGCAACACCGAGTGAAGCCGCCTTCCCCGCGGCATCCGTTGTCCTCCTGCCACGTTTCCGGGCGCGGCGGGCGGGCACGTGTCCGCAGTGGGGAGGTGCAGCAGTGACGGCCGTGGTGGAAACGCCGGTCGCGCCCGTGGCGCGGCTCGCGGCACTGCCCGGAGTGAGCACGGCCAGCCGTGCGCAGGCGAGAACGCCGGGAAGGGTGCTCCCGGTCTCTCCTGCCCTGGCCGATCTCCTCCCCGCCACAGGGCTCCGGCGCGGGAGCACCGTGGCAGTGCACGGATCGACCTCATTGCTGCTCGCCCTGCTCGCCGGGGCCACCGCCGCCGGGTCGTGGGCGGCGGTGGTCGGCGTGCCTTCACTCGGGCTGGCCGCGGCGGACGAGCTCGGGGTGGACCTGTCCCGCCTCGCGCTCGTCCCCCGGCCCGGCACGGAGTTCGCCGCGGTGGTGGCGGCCCTGCTCGACGGGGTCGATCTCGTCGTGGCCAACGGGAACGCGGTGCCGCCCGCGGTGGCGCGCCGGTTGTCCACCCGGGCCCGGCACCGGGGCGCGGTGCTGCTCTCCCTCGGCCCCTGGCCGGGAGCCGAGGTGGAGCTCTCGAGCAGCCGTGACCGCTGGCAGGGGCTGGCCGGCGGTCACGGCTCCCTGCAGGCGCGGCGGATGTCGGTGCGGGCGTGGGGCCGGGGCGCGGCGGCCCGCCCGGCATCGGCGGAGCTGCTGCTGCCGGGGCCAGGGGGTGACGTCGTCCGTACGGACACGGCGGCAGCGGTCCCGGCGGCAGTGTCTTCGGGGGTGTCCTCGGGGATGTGCGAGGAGGCCACCGGATGACCGGCCCGCTGCCCGCCCGGATGCTGGTGCTGTGGTGCCCCGACTGGCCCGCGGTCGCCGCGGCCGCCACCGCCGGGATACCGGTGGCCCGGCCGGTCGCGGTGTTCTCGGCGAACCGGGTCGTCGCCTGTTCCGCCGTGGCGCGGACCAGGGGGGTGCGCCGGGGAATGCGGCGGCGCGAGGCGCAGTCCCGCTGCCCGGACCTCGCCGTGTTCGGCGCGGACGAGGGCCGCGACGCCCGGCTCTTCGAAGCCGTGGCACGAGCGGTCGAGGAACTGGTGGTCGGCGTCGAGGTGGTACGGCCCGGCGTCGTCGCGGTCCCGGTTTCCGGGGCGGCGGGCTACTTCGGCGGGGAACACCGGCTCGTCGAGACGCTGGTCGACAAGGTGGCCGCGGACGCGGGCGTGGAGTGCCAGGTCGGCGTTTCCGAGGGGCTCTTCGCCGCGACTCTCGCCGCCCGCCACGGTGAGCTGGTCGAGGCCGGTCGTGGCGCGGAGTTCCTGGCACCGCTGCCCATCCGGGAGCTGGACCAGCCGGACACCGAGCGTGCCGAGCTGGTCGATCTGCTCGGCAGGCTCGGCCTGCGGACGCTCGGCGCCTTCGCCGAACTCGCCGAGCGGGATGTGGCCTCCCGGTTCGGGTTCGCCGGAGTGCTCGCGCACCGGCTTGCCCGCGGGCGGTCCGAACGCCCGCCGCTGCGCCGCACGCCGTCCCCGGAGCTGGCGTTGCCGGAGACCTTCGACCCGCCACTGGACCGGATCGACGTCGCCGCGTTCCGGGCCAAGGGACTCGGCGAGAAGTTCCACGCCCGCCTCGCCGATCGCGGGCTCGCCTGCACCCGGCTCGGCATCTACGCCACCACCGAGGAAGGCGAACAGCTCGGCCGGGTGTGGCGCTGCGCCGAACCGCTGACTCCGCACGGCGTCGCCGACAGGGTGCGCTGGCAGTTCGAGAGCTGGCTGCGTGCCGCGCCGGGAGAACGTCCGACAGCGGGGGTGGAACGGCTGCTGCTGGAGCCGGAAGAACTCGTCGAAGGACGCTCCCTGCAACTCGGGTTGTGGCGGGGCAAGGCCGGTGGCTTCACGGGTTTGGAGGAGGACGACGCCGTCGCCACCGAGCGGGCGGGCCGGGCGTTCGCCAGGGTCCAGGGCCTGCTCGGCCCGGAAGGGGTGCTCACCGCCGTTCTCGACGGCGGCTTCGGCCCGGCCGATCGGGTCCGGAAGGTGCCGTGGGGCGACCGGCACGAGCCGAGCCCGGCGGACGGCCGCTGGGACGAGAAGATGCCTTCGATATCTCCCGCGACAGTACTGGAACAGCCTTTGCCCGCACAGGTTGTGGACGAAACGGGCCGGGCAGTGGGGATCACCGCGCGGCTGTGCGTCACCGCCACGCCACACAGGATCAGCTTTTCCACTGGTACCAGGGAAATCATCGATTGGGCGCTGCTACCCGCCGGCACCAGGGGTGCCCGTGTCCAGCTGCTGCTCGCCGGCGATCGGAACGAGGGTGAAGAGGCCGTGCTGGTGCGGTGCTCGGGTACCGAAAATCCCGTGTGGACAGTGGAAGGGATGTACGACTGACCATGGACGAAGAACACCGAAGGAGCATGCGGGACCGGCTGCGGGCGGAGCCGGGGATACCCCCGCAGCGACAGGTCCGGGACCTCCCCGAGGACTTCGTGCCGTCGCTGCCGATTCCCGTACCCCGGGTTTCCCCGGAGAACTGGTGATCCGATGAGCTGGAACAACCCGCCGGTCCCCTGGAAGGATCTCGCCGGCGCGCTCTCGGGGGCACAGCTGGGCGATGTCACCGGGGAATGGGGCGGTCGCGGGGAGAACCGGCAGCGGCCGAAAGACCCGCCGCCCCTGAGAGGCGTCGAAGACGCGGGGAGCGGGGTCCGGATTCCTTATGCCGAACTGCACTGTCACTCCAACTTCAGCTTCCTCGACGGGGCAAGTCATCCGGAGGAGCTGGTGGAGGAAGCCGCCCGGCTCGGGCTGGACGCGATCGCGATCACCGACCACGACGGCATGTACGGAGCGGTGCGGTTCGCCGAAGCGGCCAAGGAACTCGGCATGGCCACGGTGTACGGCGCGGAGCTGAGCATCGGGCTTTCCGGGCCACAGAACGGGATCGCCGACCCCGAAGGTGAGCACCTCCTGGTACTGGCCAGGGAGGCCACGGGATATCGCAGCCTCTGCCGGGCGATCACCGCGGGCCAGCTGCACGGATACGACAGAACGGATGTCTCGCCGGATTTCCGTGCGGAGAAGGGGCGGCCGGTCTACCAGCTGGAGGCGGTCGCCGAAGAGGTGGCGGGAAACTGTGTCGTACTCACCGGGTGCCGCAAGGGGCCGGTGCGTTCGGCGCTTGTCGAGGAGGGGCCCGCGGCGGCGGCCGCGCGCCTGGTGGAGCTCATCGACCTTTTCGGCAAGGACAACGTCTATGTCGAACTGACCTATCACGGGTTACCGCGTGACTGTATGTACAACGATCTCCTCACGGAGATGGCGCGGGAGTACGGGGTGCCGACGGTGGCCACGACTGGTGCTCACTATCCCTGGCCGGAAAGGGGAAAGCTGGCCGAAGCGCTGGCGGCGATCCGGGCCCGGCGGAGTATCGAGGAGATGGAAGGCTGGCTGCTGCCGGCCACGACGGCGTTCCTGCGTTCGGGTGCGGAGATGGCGAAGCTCTTCGAACGCTATCCCGGTGCGGTGCAACGCTCGGCGCTGCTGGGGCAGGAGTGCGCCTTCGACCTCGAACTGCTCGAACCGAAACTGCCGCCGTTCGAGGTTCCCTCCGGTGCGACCGAGGCGACGCATTTGCGTGATCTCACCTACGCGGGCGCGGAGAAGTACTTCAAGGGCAAGGACTACGAGGACAGGGCGTATCGTCAGATCAAGCACGAGCTGGCGATCATCGAGGAACTGGGGTTTCCCGGCTACTTCCTGATCGTGCACGATATCGTCGATTTCTGCCGCCGCAACGACATCATGTGCCAAGGACGTGGATCGGCGGCGAATTCGGCGGTCTGTTACGCGCTGGGGATCACCAAGGTCGACTCGGTTCGCTACAATCTGCTCTTCGAACGGTTTCTCGCTCCGGACCGTGACGGTTATCCGGACATCGATCTCGACATCGAATCGGATCGCCGTGAGGAAGCCATTCAGCACGTCTACCGGAAGTACGGCCGGTTGCGCACCGCTCAGGTCGCGAACGTGATCACCTACCGCGCCCGCTCGGCGGTGCGCGACGCCGCGCGTGCGCTGGGGTACGCACCCGGGCAACAGGACGCCTGGAGCAAGCAGATCGACCGCTGGGGTGCGTTGCACGACACCGAGAAAGACCACGACCACGACATCCCGGAAGAGGTCGTCCAGCTCGCCTACGCACTCGAAGACTTCCCGCGGCATCTCGGAATCCACTCCGGCGGGATGGTGATCTGTGACGAGCCGGTGAGCCAGGTGTGCCCCATCGAATGGGCAAGGATGGAGAACCGCAGTGTGCTGCAGTGGGAGAAAGACGACTGTGCCGCGGCGAAATTGGTCAAGTTCGACCTGCTCGGTCTCGGCATGCTCTCCGCGCTGCACTACATGCTCGACCTGGTCCGGGAATACAAAGGCTTGGAAATCGACCTCGCCGAACTGGACCTCGAAGACAGGAACATCTATGAAATGCTGCACCGTGCCGATGCGATCGGTGTGTTCCAGGTGGAGAGCAGGGCCCAGCTGGCCACGCTGCCGCGGCTGAAACCGGATGACTTCTACGAACTCGCCGTCGAAGTGGCCTTGATCCGGCCGGGGCCGATCCAAGGTGGCTCGGTACACCCGTACATCCGCCGTAAGAGCAAAAAGGAGGAGGTGAAGTACGACCACCCGCTCCTGAAGAAGGCGCTCGAGAAAACCCTCGGTGTGCCGCTGTTCCAGGAGCAGATGATGCAGATCGCCCTCGACGTCGCGGACTTCACCGCCGCCGAGGCCGACCAGTTGCGGCACGCGATGGGCGCCAAACGGTCCGAGAAGAAGATGGAGCGGCTGCGGCGGCGGTTCCTCGACGGCGCGACCGCGAAGGGCGTCGAACCCGAACTCGCGGAGCAGATCTTCGGCAAGCTCAAGGCGTTCTCGAACTTCGGCTTCCCGGAAAGCCACGCGCTGAGCTTCGCGCATCTGGTGTTTTCCAGTGCCTACTTCAAGTTCTATCATCCGGACGCGTTCTGCGCCGGCCTGCTGCGCGCGCAGCCCATGGGGTTCTACTCGCCGCAGTCGCTCGTGGCCGACGCGCGGCGGCACGGGGTCGTCGTGCACGGTCCGGACATCAACCGCAGCCTGCCCCACGCGACGCTGGAACCCTTGCCGGACGGGGGAGAACTGCACGCCGTCCGTACCGGGCTTGGCACGGTACGCACGATCGGCGAGGAACTGGCCAAGACGATCGTGGCCGAGCGCGTGGACGGCGGCCCGTTCGCGAGCATGTCCGATCTCGCGCGGCGCGTGCGGCTGACCCGCCCACAGGTCGAAGCGCTGGCCACGGCCGGGGCGTTCGCCTGCTTCGACCTCGAACGCCGTGAGGCGCTCTGGGCGGCGGGCGCGGCCGCCGAGGACCGCCCGGAGAAGCTCCCCGGCACCTCGGCCGGCGTCCACGCCCCCACCCTCCCCGGAATGTCCGAAATGGACACCGCGGCCGCGGACGTCTGGGCGACGGGGCTGTCCCCGGACAGCTTCCCGACCCAGTTCATTCGTGACCGGCTCGACGTCCTCGGCGTGCTTTCGGCCGAGCGGCTGGCGAAGCACGGGCACGGCAGCCACGTCCTGGTGGGCGGCGCGGTGACGCATCGCCAGCGGCCGGGGACCGCGGGCGGGATCACCTTCCTCAATCTCGAAGACGAGACCGGCATGGTCAACGTCGTCTGCACCCGCCACGTCTGGCAGCGTTATCACCGGGTGGCCCGGTCCAGTTCCGCGCTGCTGGTCCACGGCATGGTGGAGAAGGTCGACGGGGTGATCAACGTGCTCGCCGAACGGTTCGAGCCGCTGCCGATGCGGATCCCGTCGAAATCCCGGGACTTCCGCTGACCGTGCTCAAACGGGCTTCGTCAGTACGGCCCGCACCCCGCCGAGCTTCTGCTCCAGCACGTCACGGCCGCCGTCGACGCGGATGATCTGTCCCGTCGCCGCACCGAAACCGTCGCCGGCCACCAGCGCGATCGTTCGCGCGATGTCTTCGGGCGTGAGCACCCTGCCGAGCGCCGAGTGCTCCCGCAGGTAGTGCCGGACGCCATCGGTGATCACCTCCGCGGTCGCGTCGGTGTCGACGGCGCCGGGCGAGACCGTGTTCACCGTGACGCCGTATTGGGCGGCGTCGGCGGCGATGTGCCGGCTGAACGTGTTGAGCGCCGCCTTCGCGGTGGAATGCGCGATGGAACCGCCGACGTCGTCGGCGGCGGTGCTCGAAACGTAGACGATCCGCCCGGAGCGCTGCTCCCGCATGATCGCCAGCACGCGCTGGGTCAGGAAGTACACGCCGGACAGCTCGTTGTTGACCTTCTCGGCGAAAACCTCCCACGGCAGCGAGATGAGCGGTTCGAGTGGCGGCTGCGCGGTGTTGGCGTTGCACACCAGGACATCGACGCGGCCGTGGGCGGTACGGACGCGCTCGGCCAGTTCCGACACCTGCTGCTCGTCGCACACGTCCGCCTGGATCGCCTCCGCGCTTCCGCCCGCCGTTTCGATCGCTTTGACGACACCGGCGGCGGCCTCGGCGTTGCTGTGGAAGTTGACGATCACGTGGTGGCCGCGTCGCGCGAGCTCCCGGGCCGTTGCCGCCCCGACACCACGGCTCGCGCCGCTGACCACGGCAACCGGTGTTGACTGGCTCATGGATTCCTCCGTCGTACCAAGGAAATCCGGCGGTTCCGCCGGCAGGGCCAGACAACCATATCGGCTTTCCTTTGGTAAGGACCTACCTTCAGGTAGGCTCCCTACCGACCGGGAGGTGCGCAGATGGGCAAGGGTGTTTCGGTCCCCGTGGGTGACGTGTTCACCAGCGCGTGCCCCGGGCGCATGATCGTCGAGAACCTCACCAGCCGGTGGATGACGCTCATCCTCGCCGCGCTGCGCGACGGTACGCTGCGGTTCTACGAACTCCGCGACAAGGTCGACGGCATCAGCGAAAAGGTACTGACGCAGAAGCTCCGGATCCTGGTCCGCGACGGCCTCGTCGAGCGCACCGTCGAGCCGTCCACACCGCCGAAGGTGAGTTACACCCTCACCGAACTCGGGTGCAGCGTCATGCGGCCGCTCGGTGATCTCGTGCGGTGGATCGAGGACAACGGGAGCGCCGTCCTCGCCGCCCAGGACCGGCACGACCGGGAGCACGCCGGCTGATGCCCGGTCTCGTCGAACTCGCGTACACGACCGCGGGCGGCGCCGTCGGGGCGGTCGTGACCAACTACTTCGCCAAGCACCAGGAACGCCGCCAACTGCGTGGCACGGTGATGGAGGCGCTCTACACGGTGGCTGCCGTACCCGGCAGCGTGTGTGCGCTCGCACCCGGTGCCGCGCCGATCCCGCCGGTTCCCGGGCGACCCCGGTCCATTGCCGCCGAACTCGGTCTCAGCGTGAGACTCGGCGAAGAAGCCTCGGCGGATTCCGCGTTTCGCAAGGCGCTCGCGACGTACATGGTGGCCGCACTGGCCGCCGGGATCCCGCGCGTCGCGATGGACTTCGCCGCGGGCGCGTACGAGCGCGAGCTGGAATGCGAGGTGCTCCGGCTGATCGACGCCGAGGCCGGCAATCCGCTCGGGGCGGCGACCGCCGAACTCCTCGCCGCGTGCGTGAGCTACCGGAAGTCCGCCACCGGGCTGCTGCTCGCCCTGTTGTGGCACCCCCGGCGTTCGCGGCCGCGGATGCGTTCGCGTATCCGCGGCTTGCGGGCCGAAGTCGGGTCGCTGGGCGAACTGCAGGAAGCCGCGTACCGGCGGCTGCTCGCCTCCGAGCGCACCGCCGCGTTGGCAGAGCGGCTCAAGAGCACCACGGAACCGGATACCTAACGGACGTTTTCTGTCCTATATGGCTTCTAGCGTGGTCCGCACCAGACCACGGACGAAGGAGCCATCGATGACCACCCACCCCGCCGCCGGCCCGATCCCCGCCGGATACACCACGGTCACCCCGTGGATCATCTCCCGGGACACCGCCGCGCTGATCGACTTTCTCAAGCGTGCTTTCGGTGCCGAGGAACTGGGCAGGGTGACCGGCGAGGACGGCAGGATCGGGCATGCCGAGGTCCGCATCGGCGACGCCGTCGTGATGATGTTCGACGCGCTGGACGAGTGGATCGACACACCCGCCTTCCTGCGGCTGTACGTCGAGGACAGCGAAGCCACGCAACGCCAAGCCCTCGCGGCCGGGGCGACCGAGGTGACGAAGCAGACCGAGCTGGCCTTCGGCGACCGTGTCGGCCGTGTGCTCGATCCGTTCGGGAACCTGTGGTGGATCCAGACGCGGCTGGAGGACCTCGACTATCCGGAGATGGAGCGCCGGATGCGGGACCCGAAGTACATCGCCGCCATGGAATACGTGCAGAGCGCGGACATCGTTCCGCGTAAGGCGTGACCGCGTCCGGTAGCGATGTGTCATCCTTGCCGGGTGACCACCGAGACCGCCGAAGACTACCGCGAGGCCGTGCTTTCCGGACAGTGGTGGGAAAAACGTCATTTCACCGGCTGCGATTTCACCGATGCCGACCTGCGCGGGCTGCGGACAAGGGGCTGCACGTTCGACGACTGCGACTTCTCCGGGGCCGATCTCAGCGGCTCCCGGCACGACGCGTCGGCGTTCCGCTCCTGCGTGTTCGAGCGGACCGCGCTCGGCGAAAGCCGGTGGACTTCCTGTTCGCTGCTCGGTTCATCCTTTGTGGACTGCTGGTTCATCGGCATCGCATTGACCGAATGCGACCTGTCACTGGCGTCGCTGGCACGGGCGCGGCTGCGCAAACTCGGCCTGTCCGGGCTGCGGCTGCGCGAAGTCAGCCTGATCGAGGCCGATCTCACCGGCGCGGACCTGCGCGGCTCCGACCTGACCGGCGCGCGGCTGGGCGACGCGAAACTGTCCGGCGCGGATCTGCGCGGCGCGATCCTGGACGCGAACGGGCTCGTGCAGGCCGACCTCGCCGGTGTCTACGTCGATCCCGAGACGGCGGTCGCGTATGCCGCCGCGCACGGCCTGATCGTCAAGTAGCCCAAGAGAAACGGGGGGGGCCGGAGGGTGCGGGACCCCCGGGCCGGAACACCCGACACGCACCCCCGGGGATGCAGGGGGACGGTTGATAAGGAGTCACACCGGCACCACGAG
>NZ_JBHYIK010000001.1:232141-234508 GCF_042739735.1 Amycolatopsis sp. NPDC059027
CTCGCGGTTTGTGTTCGTGCGCCGCCGGGGGGGGGGGCCGGGCCCCCGCCCACAGTCTTTCATCAGACCCCACACCACCCCGACGGGGCCCCCGCGCCGGCCCCCCCCCCCCCGTTCGGCGAAGCCGGATCAGTCCACCGGGGGTTCGCCAGGGTCGAGTTCGATCAGGTCGCCCTCGGCCAGCAGTTCCTCGATCGACGCGGGCAGCAGGTACGCCGACCCGCCGCCGGGCTGGTTGAACCACGGGATCGCGACGCCGGCGAGCGTTTCGAGCGGACGCTGCACGCGGTAGACGTGGTACGGGCGGTTGACCCACTCGGGCACGAGCGAACGCTCCTCGAACGGCGTGCCCGCGGCGTAGGTCAGGTTCCCGCTCGGCCCGCCGAACCGGTCCAGCTCGCTGCCCGCGGGCAGCTCCCGCAACTCCTTGCCACGGAACAACGTCAGCGGCGGTTCCCCGGCCATCGGGGCGATCGGCCACTGCTGGTTCCCGCCGCCACCGCCGGAAGCGGCGGCACCCTGCGCGGCGGCCCGCACGGGCGCTTCGCGGCGCGGAGCGGGCGGTGGCGGAACCGGGACGACCGCTGTCGGCGCCGCGGCGGGCGGCTCGCGCCTCGGCGGTGCGGGCGGGGGCGGCGGAGTCACCTGTCCGCTCAGCGCGGGGGCAGGGGGTGCCTGCGGACGCCCGGGCGGCGCCGGCTCGTCGAGCGGGTCGTCCCCGAGCAGTTCCTCGGCCGTGGTGAACGCGGTCTGCTCCTGGGCGGGAATCGCCTCCCGCGGTGGAACGGGTTCCCGCACGGGCGCGGGCTCGCGTGGCGGGATCGGGTGCGAGCCGGTCGCGATCTCCGGCGACAGCGTCGCCAGCACCGGGGGCGGCGGGGCGTCCGCCGGGTCCGGCTGCGCGGGCTCCGGCTCGGCGGGCGGCGGCGGGGGTGGCGCGGCCACGTGACCGTTCGGGTTGAGCAGCACCTTGCCGAGCATGAACGCGGCGGCGTCCTCCGGGTCCCCGAAGACCGCCGGGTTGCTCAGCTCGCCGTCGTACCAGCCGACGCGCCAGCCCTCTTCGACCTGTTCGACACTCCAGCCGTGTTCGGCGGGCTCGCCCAGCCGATAGCCGTCGGCGGGCACGCCGAGCTCGTCCAGCTTCTCCCGCAGATCCGCCAGCGCGGGCACTGGATGACGCTCTTCGGGCTGGGCCCGGCGCGGCTCTTCGCGCAGTGCCCGGCGCGGCCCGGACTGCTGCTCGCGCTGCGGCGTCGCCAGGGGAGCGGGCGGCTGCTCCGGCTCGGCCACGGGCAGCGGGCCGGGCACCGGCGGCACACCGGCGATACCGGGCTCCGCGATCATGGTCGGCGGGCCGGGGTCGTAGGCCTCGGGCTCCTCATGGGCACCCACCGGCTCCGAGGGCACCTGCTGGACCGGGCCCGTGTCTCCGTCCTCGTGGGCCGCGGCGGGGGAGTACTCCTCGGTCTCGCCGAGATCGGGGTGGTGTCCCGGCTCGGGCGAGGAGCCGTTGCTCTGGGCGCTGTGCGCCGCGTGCGCGGCCGGTTCCTCCGGCTCGTGCTCGTGCTCGTCGGCGAACCGGTCGTCGAACTCCTCGTGCTGGTGGTACGCCTCGTCGTCGTAGTGCTCGGCGTAGTCCCCGGCCTGCTCGTCATGCGCGGAATCCGCGTAGTCGTGCTGTGGCTCGAACGTTTCCTCGAACGGCGGCTCGGCCTGTCCGGCCGCGGGCGGCTCGGCAGACGGGGCGTGCACGGCGAGCGGGCTTTCGACCACCGGAGCGGCCTGCGCGGCGGCGGGCGGCTCGACGGGTGGGGGGCCGTCCTGAGCAGGCGGCGCCGGAGGCGCAAACGCTTGCGGAGCCACCGGCGGGGGCGGCGGTGCGGCCTGCGGGGGCGGTCCGCCGGGGCGCTGCTGCGGCGGCTGGTTGCCCCGCGTGAGGTACGCGCCGGCGGCCTGCAGCGTCGCGTCGTCGACCGGCGGCAGCGCGAAACCGACGGACCGGATGTGCTCGATCAGGTCCGATTCGGGCGAGACGCCGTAGGTGCGCAGGTAGAAGTTGACCGCCGCGGGCCAGATCCACTGCCCGTCGCTGTGGAACGCGACCGGGACGGTGGCCTCCGGCGTCTGGGCGAGCCGGTCGATGTCGTAGCCGCGCTCGGTGACCACCAGCGGCGCGTGGTCGAGGTACTCCAGCAGCCGGTCCTGTTCCTCGACCTCGAGGTCGGGGCGGTTGATCACCGGACGGCCCGCCGGGCCGATCGTGTCGAAGATCCGGGCGATCCGGAAGTGCGGGCCGGGCAGTTCGGGACCGAGACCCGACATGCGGCGGATCAGCCAGTCCGGCACGTTCTCCTCGGTGCGCGG
>NZ_JBHYIK010000001.1:234607-236576 GCF_042739735.1 Amycolatopsis sp. NPDC059027
GATCCGGGCGATCCGGAAGTGCGGGCCGGGCAGTTCGGGACCGAGACCCGACATGCGGCGGATCAGCCAGTCCGGCACGTTCTCCTCGGTGCGCGGGAACATCCTCAGCTCGTCGGAGTACGCCTGCGGCGGCGGCGCGAGGTCCCACTGCGGTTCGTCGCGGTTGTACTCGAGGTTGTAACTGGACGGGTGGTCGAGCTGGTAGCGCGCGTTGAACCAGGTGCCACGGCCGTCGCGGTACATCCCGGCACGCAGGCGCCCGAACAGCGTCGCGATGTCGTGGGTGGCGACCCACTCCTGCGCGGTGCCGTCCTCGGTGATGATCTCCCCGGTCAGCTCGTGGTATCTGCCGACGGCTCGGTACTCCGCGGTCACCTTGCGCCAATCGCGCGGGGCGGCGCGCAGCAGGGCGAGGCCGATCTGCTTGACCAGGGTGTCCTGCTCCGTCGCGTTCAACTGCGTCGTCGGTTGTGCCACGGAGACATTTTGACTGTTCGCGCGCGCGTGTGCACCCCGCATGTGGGTTTTGCCGCCCTCCGGCAGCCGGACACGCCCGCTGACCTCGGCGTATGCGGAGTGTCCTGCATCACGTCATGATCGCGGGTGGGTGAGCCCGGTGTCCGCGTCACGATATCGGGAGAGCCCGTCGAAAGCCGGGAACGACGCGCGGGGAGGCGGCCGGGCGCGCTTTGCCAGAATGGTGCCCATGACGGCCAAGGTTCTCGACGGTAAGGCCACCAAGGACGCCATCTTCGCGGAGCTGCGCCCGCGAGTGGCGGCGCTCGCCGCGCGGGGGGTGACCCCCGGGCTGGGCACGGTGCTGGTCGGCGACGACCCCGGCTCCCACGCGTACGTGAAGATGAAGCACGCCGACAGCGCGAAGATCGGCGTCAACTCGATCCGCCGCGATCTGCCCGGTGACATCACCCAGGACAAGCTCGAAGCCGTCATCGACGAGCTCAACGCCGACCCGGCGTGCCACGGCTACATCGTCCAGCTGCCGCTGCCGAAGCACCTCGACCCCGGCCGGGTGCTCGACCGCATCGACCCGGCCAAGGACGCCGACGGCCTCGCCCCGGTCAGCCTCGGCCGCCTGGTGCTCGGCGAGCGGGGCGCCCTGCCGTGCACTCCGTACGGGATCATCGAGCTGCTCAAGCGGCATGACGTCCCGATCAACGGCGCGCAGGTCACCGTCGTCGGCAGGGGGATCACGGTCGGCCGCACCCTCGGGCTGCTGCTGACCCGGCGCAGCGAGAACGCCACGGTGACGCTCTGCCACACCGGCACCCGCGACCTCGCCGCCGAGGTCCGCCGCGCCGACATCGTCATCGCCGCCGCCGGCGTGCCCGGGATCATCACCCCCGAAATGGTCAAACCCGGTGCCGCGGTGCTCGACGTCGGCGTCTCGCACGTCGACGGCAAGCTGACCGGCGACGTCGCCCCCGGCGTTGCCGAGGTCGCCGGTTGGCTGTCGCCCAATCCCGGCGGCGTCGGCCCCATGACCAGGGCGATGCTGGTCAGCAACGTGGTCGAGGCCGCGGAACGTTCGGTCGCGGGCTGATGGCCGTGGCCGGACACCGGAGCATCCGCCGCACACCGCGGGAGCACCTGCCGTTCGCGCTGGTCCTGCTCGTCGTCGCGGTCGCCGCGCTGCGGATCTTCCAGTACCACTGGCGGGAGGGCGCGGTGCTCATCGGCGGCGCGCTGCTGCTCGCCGGCCTGCTCCGCGGGATCCTGCCCACCGAGAAGGCGGGGCTGCTCGCCATCCGCGGCAAACCCGTCGACGTCCTGACCTACGCGGCCTTGTCGGTGCTCATCCTCTTCGTGGCGCTGACCATCATCGGCGGCCCCTTCGGCGGCTCTTCCTGAAGGGGACCTTTGTCTCGCAGGATGAGCTGAAGGGGGGGGGGGGGGGGTGTGGGGGTGGTGGGGTTGGCACGAGGGACAGACACCAGCGGGCAGGCGGTGC
>NZ_JBHYIK010000001.1:236586-260366 GCF_042739735.1 Amycolatopsis sp. NPDC059027
AGCGGCGCCCGCTGTCGCGCCGATCCTCTCGTGGTCTAGCGAGCGGTGCCTGAGGCGCTCTCATCGAGTTTCTGATCCCAGCCCACGCTGCCCCCCCCCCCCTTCAGCACACGCGGGGTCAGGAGGCCATCGCGGGGGTGAGGCGGGACTCGCGGCGGTCCAGGCCGCCGGACACCGCCGCGATGGAAAGGCCGAGGACGGCGAGTAGCGCGCCGACCCAGTTCGGAGCGACCAGGCCGAGACCGCCCGCGATCACCAGGCCGCCCAGGTAGGCGCCGATCGAGTTGGCGATGTTGAACGCCGACTGCACCGCCGCCGACACCAGCGACGGCGTCCCGCCCGCCTTCTCCATGATCCGCGCCTGCATCATCGGGCCGATCATGAACCCGGCGACGCCGACGAAGAAGATCGTGATCGCCGCGCCGACCTTGCCCTGCGCGGTCACCGTGAAGATCCCGAGCACCGACGCGAGCCCGAGCAGCGCGACGTACAGGCTCGGCATCAGCGCCCGGTCCGCGAGCCGTCCACCCAGCAGGTTGCCGATCGTCATGCCGACCCCGGCCAGCGCGAGCAGCACCGTGACGTTCGACGGCGAGTAGCCCGCGACGTCGGTCAGCATCGGGGCGATGTAGGACAGGCAGGCGAACACACCGCCGAGGCCGAACATCACGATCGCCAGCGCCAGCCACACCTGCGGACGGCGGAACGCGCCGAGTTCGCTGCGCAGCGAGGGTTCCGCCGGCCTGCCCTGGTGCGGCACGAGCTTCGCGATCGCGGCGATCGCGACCAGGCCGATCACCGCGACGACACCGAACGTCGCGCGCCAGCCGACCCGCTGGCCGAGCAGGGTGCCCAGCGGCACGCCGACGACGTTGGCCAGCGTCAGGCCGAGGAACATCATCGACACGGCCTTCGCGCGCTGGCCGTTCTTGGCCAGGCTCGACGCGACCACCGCGCCCGCACCGAAGAACGCGCCGTGCGGCAGCCCGGCGAGGAAGCGGAACGCCACGCCGAACTCCTGGTTGGGCGACAACGCGAACAACGCGTTGCCCAGGGTGAACAGGCCCATCATGGCCAGCAGCATCGTCTTGCGCGGCAGCCGGACGGCGGCCGCGGTGAGCAGCGGCGCACCGACCACGACACCGAGCGCGTAGCCGGAGATCAGGTAGCCCGCGGTCGGGATGGACACCCCGAAGTCGGCGGCGGCCTGGGGCAGCACACCCATCATGACGAACTCGGTTGTCCCGATGCCGAAGGCACCGATGGCGAGCGCGAGCAGCGCGACGGGCACGGCTCTCCTTCCCTGGGTAAACGATTTCTCAGACCAGGCTTCGCCACAGTGTCCGCGGCGGCGTCTGAATCGATTTAGTCGGCTGGCAAAAAGGAAGACAGCTTCAGCGGCCCCGACGTCGCGTGCTGTCCCGCGTTCAGTTCAACCCACGAGGGGTGCCGTTGTCATCCCGGTTTCGCGTGAGCCCGCCCACGTGGCCGATCAAGGGTGGTGGGGTGCCGCCAGCACCGCGTCGAGCAGCCCGGGGAAGACGACGTCAAGATCGTTGCGCCGCAACGAGTTGTAGCGCGTCGTGCCGTCCTGGCGGCTGGCGAGGACGCCCGCCTGGCGCAGGATTCCCAGGTGGTGGGTCAGTGTGGACTTCGTCACGGGGACGTCGAACGCGCCGCACGCGACCTCGCCCTCGGTGTTCGCGACCTGCCGCACGATCGCCAGGCGGATCGGGTCGGCCAGTGCGCGGAGCAGGGCCTCGATCGTCAGCTCGGCGCGGTCGGGATGGACGATCGGCGTCAGGGGTACGGCGCTGTTCACGGTCCCATAGTACGACAGTCATCGAAATTGTCGGTGCCGCGTAGTACGGTGATCTTCGTACTACGACAGCCATCGAACTATGCTTGTTGGGGGATCCACCTCATGGCCACCGTCTCCACGGCAGCACCGCCGGCACCGCCGGTGAAGCAGGCGAGAACGTCCGTGCTCGCGCTCGGCACGTTCGCCGTCGGCACCAGCGGGTACGTCGTCGCCGGGCTGCTCCCGGCGCTGACCACGCAACTGCACATCTCCGCCACCACCGCGGCGCAACTGGTCACCGCCTTCGCCGTCGCGTACGCGATCGGCTCCCCACTGTTCGCCGCGCTCACCGGGCGCTGGGAACGGCGTGCCGTCCTGGTCGGCGCGCTCGTCGTCACCGCGGTCGGCAACGTGCTGGCCGCGCTCGCGCCGGAGTACTACACCCTGCTGGCCGCGCGGGTCGTCACCGCGATCGGGGCGGCCGTGTTCACGCCCGCGGCCAGCGCGGTCGCCGCCGAGCTCACCGCGCCCGAGCGGCGGGGCCGCGCGGTGGCGCTCGTGTTCGGCGGGCTCACCATCGCCACCATCCTCGGCGTTCCGCTGGGCAGCCTGCTGTCCCAGCAGCTCGGGTACCAGACCGTGTTCGCGCTGGTCGGGGCATTCTCGCTGGCAGGGGCGGTCGCGGTCCGGTTCGCGCTGCCGAAGGTCGCGCCACCGCCTCCGGTGCGGTTCGCGGAGCGCTTCTCCGTCGCCAGGGACACCCGGGTCATGGCGATGCTGGTGACGACCGTGCTCGCCTGTCTCGCGGCGTTCACCGTGTACACGTTCATCTCACCCGTGCTGGCCACCACGGCCGGGCTGCACGGCACGGCCGTGACGGTACTGCTGTTCTGCTACGGCATCGGCGGCGCGATCGGCAACTTCGCCGGCGGCCGCGTCACTGACCGCTGGGGCGCGCGGCGGCCGTTGCTCGCCGTGGTCGCCGGGCTCACCGTGGTGCTGGCGCTGCTGCCGCTGATCGCGAGCACGGCCGTGGGCGCGGGCATCGTGATGTTCCTGTGGGGCCTGTGCACCTGGTCGTTCAACCCGCCGGTGCAGCACCGCCTGATCGAGCTGTCGCCGGTGCACGCCGGGCTGGCGCTTTCGCTCAACGCGTCCGCGATCTACCTCGGCGTCGGCCTGTCCGGCGTCGTCGGCGGGGTGGTGCTGGACATCGGCGGGCCGATCCTGCTGCCCGAGGTCGCGGCGGTGCTGACCGCGGTGGCCGCCGTGGTCATCGTGGTGGGCTGGCGCGCCCGTACCGCCACCGCCCGGGAGGAGGTGGCGGTATCGAGCTGAGGGCGCCGGTCAGCCGGTGTGTGCCTGTACCTCGCAGTCGGGGCCGGGATACACCAGGGCTTCGTGCCCGTCGGCGAACCGGACCAGATACGGCGGTTCCCCGTTCTTGCCCCGCACCTCGAGGATCTCGCCGCGCTGTTCGGCGGATCCCACGGTGCGGCCATGGACCTGGATCTCGTCTCCTACCATCGCGTGCATTGGGCTTCACCTCCGCGTGTTCCAGGTTACCAATCCGACCGAAAGTAGGCGGATACGTTCGGTGACCGATCTGCTCGTCGGTACCCGTTTCCGCCGTGGCTGCCGTCGGATTGGTAACGAACGGCGCAGTAAAAGCGGGAAGGAGTCCGTACAGGGCCGATGGGTCGCCTGGCCGGGTGCTCACCCAGACTCGTGAGCGTTGCGGACCGTTGACGGGCGAAAACGCTCACGAGTCCTAGACCTGCGGCGCGAACCTCGGCATCCTGCTCCGCACGTGTGACGCCGTCGGCGCTTGTCCTGTGGTACCGAGGTTTGCGGGTCCCGGAGGCATTGCGCCGCGGCGCTGCGCCGTGACAGAACGTCCTGCGCCGTCCGGCCTGTGCGCGCTGGGTGCATGACCTGGCTGGCGCGGGAACGCGCGGCCGGACGATCGCGGTGCTCGGGCACGAACAGCACGGCCTCCCGCCCGAGGCGCTGGACCCGCTCGACACCGTGGTCGAGATCCCGATGGCCGGTACGGGAGCCAGCCTGAACGTCGCGGTGGCCGGGAGCCTGGTGCTGTACAAGCTCGCCGGGCTGCTGTGAGAAGGTCCGTGCGTGGCGGAAGTGGTCGATGTGGTGCGAGGCCGCGGCGGGGAGCTGGTGCTGCGGCGTGACGGGGAAGCGTTCGAGGTCATCGCGAACGGGGTGTTCCTCATGGACACCCGCAACGGCGAGTCGGAGCGGCTCCTGGTGACCGGCGCGGCGGACGCGCTGGCGCCGGGGGCGCGCATCCTGATCGGCGGTCTCGGCGTCGGGTTCTCGCTGCGGGCGGCCCTCGATCACCCGAACGTGGCCGAGGCCGTCGTCGTGGAACGTGAGCCCGCGGTGATCACGTGGAACCGCGGCGGTCCTTTGCGGACGGTGCACGAAGACGCGCTCGCCGACCCGCGGGTCACCGTCGTCGAGGCGGATCTCGTTGCCTGGCTGCGGGAAACCGGCGAAACCTTCGACGCGCTGTGCCTTGACATCGACAATGGTCCTGAATGGACAGTCACGGACGGGAACGCCGCGCTGTACGGCGAGTCCGGTGTGGACGGTCTCGCCGAGCGGCTCCGGCCCGGGGGCGTGCTCGCGGTGTGGAGCGCCGGCGCGGCGCCGTCGTTCACCGAGCGGCTGCGATCGCGGTTCGCCGACGTCCGGGTGGCCGAGGTCCCGGTACCGCGCGGCGAACCGGACGTCGTCTGGTTCGCTAAGATGTCGGGCCGGTAAGAGCGGTTATCGCTGGGAGGGGACGTAGGTGACGACGTCGGCAGAGACGCTGGAGTTCCAGTCGGAAGCGCGGCAGCTGCTGCGGCTGATGATCCACTCGATCTACTCGAACAAGGACACGTTCCTGCGGGAACTGGTCTCGAACGCCTCGGACGCGCTGGACAAGCTCCGGCTGGAGGCGTTCCAGGACAAGGACCTGCAGGCCGAGACCGATGACCTGCACATCACGCTCGAAACCGATCCGGAGCAGCGCACGCTCACCGTGCGCGACAACGGCATCGGGATGTCCCGGGACGACGTGGTGAACCTGATCGGCACGATCGCGAAGTCCGGCACCGCCGAGTTCCTCGCCAAGCTCAAGGAGGCGAAGGACGCGGCCGCCTCCGGCGACCTGATCGGCCAGTTCGGCATCGGCTTCTACTCCAGCTTCATGGTGGCCGACAAGGTCACGCTGGTGACCAGGCGGGCAGGGGCGGACGAGGGCGTCCGCTGGGAGTCGGAAGGCGAAGGCACCTACACGATCGAGCCGGTCGCCGACGCCCCGCAGGGCACCGCGGTGACGTTGCACCTGAAGCCGGTCGACGTCGAGGACCACCTCTTCGACTACACATCGGTGGCGAAGCTCCGGGAGATCGTCAAGAAGTACTCGGACTTCATCACCTGGCCGATCCGGATGACCACCGAGCCCGCCGCCGAGAGCAAGGAAGGCGAAGAGGGCGAGGAGCGCGCGGAGCCCAAGGTCGAGACGCTCAACTCGATGAAGGCGCTCTGGGCCCGCCCGTCCTCGGACGTGAGCGAGGACGAGTACCACGAGTTCTACAAGCACGTCAGTCACGACTGGCAGGACCCGCTGGAGACGATCCGGCTGCAGGCCGAGGGCACGTTCGAGTACCAGGCGCTGCTGTTCCTGCCCTCGCGCGCGCCGATGGACCTGTTCATGCGGGAGCGCAAGCGCGGTGTCCAGCTCTACGTCAAGCGCGTGTTCATCATGGACGACTGCGAAGCGCTGATGCCGGAGTACCTGCGCTTCGTCAAGGGCGTGGTCGACGCGCAGGACCTTTCGCTCAACGTCTCGCGCGAGATCCTGCAGCAGGACCGCCAGATCCAGCTGATCCGGCGTCGTCTGGTCAAGAAGATCCTCTCCACGGTCAAGACCCTGATGTCCACCGAGGCGGAAAAGTACGCGACGTTCTGGCAGGAGTTCGGCCGCGCGGTCAAGGAAGGGCTGCTCGACGACACCGAGAACCGCACGGCCATCCTCGACATCTGCTCGTTCGCCTCGACGCACGACGCCGAGAAGCCGACCACGCTGCGCGAATACGTCGAGCGGATGAAGGACGGTCAGGAGCACATCTACTACCTGACCGGCGAGTCCCGGCAGGCGATCGAGAACTCGCCGCACCTGGAAGCCTTCCGTGCCAAGGGGTTCGAGGTGCTGATCCTGACCGACCCGATCGACGAGATGTGGGTCGACGCCGTCGCCGGGTTCGAGGAGAAGCAGTTCCAGTCGGTCGCCAAGGGCCAGGTCGACCTCGACACCGACGACGAGGAGAAGACCGCCGAGCGCGAGCAGCGGCAGAAGGACTTCGCCGACCTGCTCACGTGGATGTCCTCGGCGCTGGAGGACAACGTCAAGGAGGTGCGCCTGTCCTCGCGGCTGACCACTTCGGCGGCCTGCATCGTCGGCGACAGCTACGACATGACGCCGACGCTCGAGAAGATGTACCGGGCGATGGGGCAGGAACTGCCGCCGGTCAAGCGCATCCTCGAACTCAACCCCGAGCACCCGCTGGTGAGCGGCCTGCGCACCGCGCACGAGGCGCGGCCGGAGGACGAGGGGCTCAAGGAGACCGCGGAGCTGATCTACGGAATGGCTTTGCTGGCCGAGGGCGGCGAGCTGGCCGACCCGGCGCGGTTCGTTTCGCTGCTGTCCCAGCGGCTGCAGAGCGCACTGTAGGCGATTTCCCCGCACCGCCGCCGTCCGCAGTGGACCCACCGGTTCACCGCGGCGGCGGTGCGCGGAAGAGGTGCCAGTGCGGCCTAGGGCAGTACGCGGCTGTCCTGCGGGGCTGGCATCTCCCTCGGTTTACGTGAGCATGTAAATCATGACTGCAGTGCTCGTTGCCCGTGCTTAGGACGCCTCGGCGGACATCGTCGTGCCGCTCGGCCGCTACGACCCGGTTTGGCCGGTGGGCACGTTTGCCCCGTGCTCGATCCGGACAAAGAGGATGGCGTGAACGGCCGAGCAGACTCGGTGTCTTCGCTTGCGGCTGCGGCGACTCGTCTGGGGCATGTAGTTCAGCGCACATCGTACGGGTAGTCCACGAGAGGTGAGCCTCCGTTTCCAAGAATCAGAAATCCATGATCGTGCAAACCCTCGGCGTCAAATGTGCATTGGTACGACTTGTTGCGTCCGAGTACGGTTGGCATTCGGTCAGACACCATCATGCCGCCGCGACCGGAACGTTGCTCCCCCGTGTCAGGGTCGGCGCTGCTCATCACGCCGCATGCGAACATTGAGGCTTGCTCGTTAGTCTCTTGATCGTTTCCTGTGCTGATGCTCATTGCGACGCGAACGGTCTGTGAGCCGTCGTAGGCTGGCTTGCCTCGGGTGATCTTGTTGACGACGATCTTGGTCGCGCCGGGACCGTCGTTGGTTTGACTGTTGGGCATTATCGTTAAATTTTCGCCTACCTGCTTGAGTATGTGACCTGTCAATGCATTGGTTTTGTAATTCGGCGTAGCTGAAGTTGTCGGGGCAGGGGTCTTTGATGGAGCTGCTTGTGCTGTCGGAGGCGGCGACGGACCGGCGACAGCCTGATTGGTGCCCCGTGAGGTGCCACCGGAGTTCGAGCAAGCACTGAGTACGACGACGACAGCCAGCGTAAAGGTGACGGCGGCAGCGGCGGGGGTCTTCATGAGGCGTTCCAGTTCCGAAAGAGTGCATAACGTATCGGTCGTCAGGTAATCGGAGCTATTTGCGCGGCGTTACAGGTGGGTCCGTTGCCTGCGGCGTAGCCTGGAGTATGCAAGGTAACAATTGCATAGCGAAATGATTCAGGTGTTGCGGCCTGCTGTCTCTGCTGCGATGTCGGTGGCATGGATGGCTTGCCCGTTACCCCGGGTGCAGGTGGGGTGCTGCGTCCGGTTGAACATCCGGACATGTCCGATGCCCTGACGCATTTTTGTGATCGTGCACGGCCGACCTCTGCGGCTGCGGTGCCGGAGGAGATTCGACTCATGAGCGCCCCGGAGCGACTGGCGTCGATCCTCTGGGAGGAGAAGTTGCGGGTTCATGTCACATGGTCGGGCGGGGTCCCGGTCGTTTGCCTGACTGAAGCTACAAGTTCGGGACTTCAGTTTCTGATCAGAAGACGCTCGTATCGACCTTGGGGCTTGGTCTTCCAGCGGCAAAGCGTGTTCAAAGCTGGGGGAGCCCCTGTTTGGTACGCCCGACCAGAGGAGTATCTCGTACTACGGGAACTTGACGACCAGATCCGGTCGTGGGCTGTTCGGCTCGAGCCGGGTAGGTCTGATTGGTTGGAGGAGCGTGAATGGCGAATTCCTCGCCGTGCGGGATGTGCGGGGATCCGGCTGGCCGAGTTGCGGCTTGTAGCGCTCTTGGTTGGTGATCCGAATTGGTTTCCCGTTCGCCGCCATGGTGACGTCTACGGAGCGACGGGTGACAGTGAAGTGGACTGCGGCCCTGTGACGCCCAGGAGCATGATCGGTGTCCCACGTTGGTGGTGGAACGGGCAGGAATTGCAGATCCTGCCGGCTCTTGGTTAACGTCTTGCGGATCTTTGCTCAGATGCTATCCAGCTGTGTGTGGATACGGCCGCTCGCGTCCGCACACAGCTGGTGGTGTTACTTCGCGGCTGCGGCGGCCTTGGCGGCCTTCTTGAACGCGCGGACCTCGGCGAGCGACTCGGGGCTGGTGACGTCGGCGATGGAGCGGTGCGAACCCTCGTCGCCGTACGCCCCGGCGGCCTCGCGCCAGCCCTCGGGCTGGACACCGCGCTGCTTGCCCAGCAACGCGAGGAAGATCCGGGCCTTCTGGTCGCCGTAGCCGGGAAGGGCCTTGAGCCGCTTGAGGACTTCCTTGCCGTCCGGCTTGCCCTGCTTCCAGATCCGGTCGGTCTTGCCGTCGTAGTTCTCGACGATGTGCTGGGCGAGCGCGTGCACCCGGCGGCCCATCGAACCGCCGTAGCGGTGGATCGCCGGGGGCGTCACGCAGAGCTCCACGAACTCCTCGATGTCGGACTCGGCGATCCTGCGGACGTCGAACCCGTCCATGCGGTCGGCGATCTTCTTCGGGCCGATGAACGCGACCTCCATGGCGATCTGCTGGTCGAGCAGCATCCCGGTCAGCAGGGCGAACGGGTCCTTCGACAGCAGGGCGTCGGCTTCCTTGTCGCCGGTCAGGTGCAGTGCGCGTGCCATGCGCACAGCATCTCACGAGCCGCACCGGGACGCTTTCGCTCGTCTGCGGTGCCGCTGCGAGTGTCAGCCTGCCGCGAAACGCGCAGGGGTCGTACCGAGATAGCGCTTGAAATGCCGGGTCAGATGGGCCTGATCGGCGAATCCGGCGCGGACCGCGGCTTCCGCGGCCGGCGTCCCCGCGAGCAGGAGGCGGCGGGCCCGGTCGACGCGGCGGCCGGTCAGGTAGCGGTGCGGCGGCAGGCCGAACCGCCTGCCGAAGGCGCGGACCAGGTGTGCCGGGTGCGCGCCGAGGGCGTCGGCGGCTTCGCGCAGGGTCAGCGCGTCGGGCAGGTGCGCGTCGAGCAGGTCGCGGAGGTCGTCGGCGACGCCCCTGGCGGGCGGGGCGCCGGTGAGCGGGCGGTCGAGGTGGTCGCGCAGGCGGTCGGCGACCAGGACCAGCCTGCTTTCGGCTTCGAGAGTGCCGGCCGGGTGTGCCAGCGTCTCGTGCAGCTGGTGGACGCGGGTCCGCAGCAGCGGATCGGCCATGCTCGGGTGGTCTACGGCCGCGCCGATCAGGTCCTCGCCCAGGATCGACGTGTCCAGGTAGAGCACGCGCTTGCGGAAGCCGTGGCTGGTGGCGGCCCTGCCGTCGTGCGCGACGTTCGGCGGCAGCAGCGTCACCGACGCGCCGAGCGCGCCGTGGTGGTGGCGGTCCAGGTCGTAGCGGATCGCGCCGTCGTCGACGATCAGCAGCGTCCACGTGTCGTGGGTGTGCACCGGATAGGCGTGCTCGACGAAGCGCGCGTGGAAGACCTCGGCGATGCCCGGCACCGGCGGCCGCCAGGCGGAGATCCGTGGCCTCATGTGAAAAACGTACAAGACGCCGAGGTCGCGCTGCGGCGAGTCTTGCGGGTATGTCCGAACCGATTCGCTTTCCCACGAAGATCGCCGTGCTCCTGCGGGAGGACCTGGCGTCCTGGCAACGGCTCAACGTCACCGCGTTCCTGGTCAGCGGCATCGCGCACGCGACGCCCGAGATCATCGGCGAGCCCTACGAGGACGCGGACGGCACCGGCTACCTGCCGATGTTCGGCCAGCCCGTCATGGTCTTCGCCGGGTCCGCCGACGTGCTCGCCGCCGCGCACGGCCGTGCCCTCGGCCGCGGCCTGCGGATCTCGATCTTCACCGACGAGCTGTTCCACACCGGTAACGACCGCGACAACCGCGCCGCCGTCCGCGCGGTGCCGGGCGAGAAGCTCGCGCTCGCCGGGCTGGCGGTGCACGGTCCGAAGAACGCCGTCGACAAGATCCTCAAGGGCGCCACGTTGCATCGGTGACCGGACTGTGCCGCTGACCGACCGTGCCGTTGACCGACTGTGCCGTTGACTGAAAGTCGTTGCGCCGAAAGGGTGTTGAGGCTACCTGGCGGGGACGGCGTGCTGCCAGGATCGGATCAGGGGCCGCCATTGTGGCGGCGAGGAGGGGATCCGATGAACATCGTGCTGCGCCGTGCCCTGCTCACGTTCGCGGCGGTCGCCGCCGCGAACACGCTCGCGATCCCGGCGGCGTCGGCCGATCCGTCGACGAGCCTGTCGTTCACCGCCGAGGACGGTGCCTGGCCGGTACACGGCCGCAGTGCCCAGTGGACTTCGCCCGCCCAGGAGATCAACGTCTGGGAGAACGCCGGAGTGGTCAAGGTGGACGCCGAGGCGGACGGCGGCTTCGACTACATCCGGATCGAGCTGAGCGACGCCGGGGGCGCGGTGCTGCGGCCGGGGACCTACCCGGGCGCGAGATTCCGCGGCCAGCGTGACGCGCCGCTCGCGACTCCGGGAATTTTCCTGGTGTCCAACGGTTTCGGCTGCGGCAAGGAAGACGACGCGGACTTCACCGTCGCCCGGATCGAGCGCGACGCCACGGGCAAGCTCACGGCGTTCGACGCCGACGTCGATCAGCGCTGCGGTGGGCCGGACAAGCCTGCCTTCCGTGCCACGATCCGTTTCCAGGCCTGAGACCCGGCCACACCATCCATAAAGGATTGACGCGGGGGTCCGGTTCGGACAGTGAGACGAGCCGGATCAGCGTGGCGCGCGGGCGTGCACGACGAAGGCGGAGCGCGGACGTTCGTCCTCGGTGTCCAGCCTGCGCGCGACGACGTCGATGAAGCCGGCCCCGGTGGCCAGTGCGGCGGCTTCCTCGGCCGTGTCCGGGATCGGCAGATCGGCCGGGACGAACGCGGCGAACTTCCCCGACGGGGAAAACCGTGCCGCCAGCGGAAGGCTGAAGGCCGCGACGCCGCCGGGCCGCAGCACACGCAGCCAGTCGCGCAGTGCCGTCGCGCCGAGGAAATGCAGTGCGGACGCGCAGAGCACGGCGTCCGCGCTGCCGTCTTCGGCGGGCATCGGCACCGCGGAGCCGACCTGCCAGGTGATCCGGCGGTCCGGGTCCAGCGTCGCCGCCTTGGCCTCGGCCTGCGCGATCATGCCGGGGGAGATGTCCACCGCGAGCACCCTGCCAGGGGACAGCCGCAGAGCCGCGAACGCCGCGTGGCCGGTGCCCGCCGCGACGTCGAGCAGCAGCCCGGGCGCCGGTTCCTCGGCGAGGCCGTCGACAAGCGCGTCCGCGATGGTCGCGTGGAAGGTGTTCTCGTCGTAGGTCCCGGCCAGTTCGTCGTGCAGCTGGGCCATGGTGGGGTCGCTCACCAGCCCACCTTAGCCGCGTTTCACGGCAGCGGGCGGCGTCCCGCGAAACCCAGATCCGTGCGGTGGTACCAGGCCAGTTCCCGGTCGCCTTCGAGCCAGCACAACAGGACGTCCACACCGTCCATCTCGGACGGGAAGTCCACGAGCAGCGGCGCGAATCCCTTGAGCTCGGCGCCGGTGGCCTGCACGGCGGTCATCAGCTCGTCGAGCCGGGCCTGCGCGGCCTTCCATTCGGGCAGGCCACCGAGGTCGGTGTCGCGCCCGCCGACCCGGAGCGCGGCGGCGAGTTCGGCGGCGTCGGCCCGTACGCGCACCAGTTCGTCGAGCACGGGTCTCAGCCGGGCGAGTTCGGCGCGCGCCTCCGACACGGTGAACAATCCCATGCGTCGATGGTCCCACCGCACCCGGCGGCGGAACGAGCCCGGTCCGTTACGAAATCCGGGTAGCGCAGCAGGTCGGGCGGTCATCCGACAGGAAAGGCCGCGCGTACCGTGACGGCTGACGTGAGCCGGTGGGCGGGCCACGCCGCCCGGTGAGCCTGGCCACAATCCGCTGTTGGAGACTTGATGCCGACCACTACTGGAACCATCCAGCTCCGTTAAGCAGTACGCTTGTACCGCTACCGGCGAGACGAAGAAGTAACGCGAAGATCCGCGGAAGGAGCACCGCTGCTCATGGCCAAGATCAAGGTCCAGGGCACCGTCGTCGAACTCGACGGCGATGAGATGACCCGCATTATCTGGCAGTTCATCAAGGACAAGCTGATCCACCCGTACCTGGACGTCAACCTGGACTACTACGACCTGGGCATCGAGGAGCGGGACCGCACCGACGACCAGATCACCGTCGACGCCGCGAACGCCATCAAGCAGCACGGCGTCGGCGTCAAGTGCGCCACCATCACCCCCGACGAGGCGCGTGTCGAGGAGTTCGGCCTGAAGAAGATGTGGGTCTCGCCGAACGGCACGATCCGCAACATCCTCGGCGGCGTGATCTTCCGCGAGCCGATCGTCATCCGGAACATCCCGCGGCTGGTGCCGGGCTGGACGAAGCCGATCATCATCGGCCGTCACGCGCACGGCGACCAGTACAAGGCGACCAACTTCAAGGTCCCCGGCCCCGGTACCGCGACGATCACCTACACCCCGGAAGACGGCTCCGCGCCGATGGAGTTCGAGGTCGCGAAGTTCCCCGAGGGCGGCGGCGTCCTGATGGGGATGTACAACTACCGCAAGTCCATCGAGGACTTCGCGCGCGCCTCGCTGCAGTACGGCCTGGACCGCGAGTACCCGGTGTACCTCTCCACCAAGAACACGATCCTCAAGGCCTACGACGGCATGTTCAAGGACGTGTTCCAGGAGATCTTCGACACCGAGTTCAAGGCGGCCTTCGACGCCAAGGGCATCACCTACGAGCACCGGCTGATCGACGACATGGTCGCCGCCTCGCTCAAGTGGGAGGGCGGCTACGTCTGGGCGTGCAAGAACTACGACGGTGACGTCCAGTCCGACACGGTCGCGCAGGGCTTCGGCTCGCTCGGCCTGATGACGTCGGTGCTGCGCACGCCGGACGGCAAGACCGTCGAGGCCGAGGCCGCGCACGGCACGGTCACCCGGCACTACCGCCAGCACCAGCAGGGCAAGCCGACCTCGACCAACCCGATCGCGTCGATCTACGCCTGGACCCGGGGCCTGGAGCACCGCGGCAAGCTGGACTCGAACGCCGAGCTGGTCGGTTTCGCGAACACGCTGGAGCAGGTCGTCATCGAGACCGTCGAGAGCGGCAAGATGACCAAGGACCTCGCCCTGCTCGTGGGCAAGGACCAGGCCTGGCAGACCACCGAGGAGTTCCTCGGCACGCTGGACGAGAACCTGGCCAAGAAGATCGCCTCACAGGGCTGATCCACCGGCTCCGTCAAAAGCCCCCTTTCACGGCCGAAATGCCCGGAAAGGGGGCTTTTCGGCGCTTCTCGGCCGTTACCGGGTGGTCACCTGCCGTCACCGCCGGGTGACACGGTTGGCGCCTCCGGGTGGTTGGCAAGGCGGAGGCTGTCCGGCCCGCCAAGGTTTGCCTACCCTGGTCGTGGCTGGTTCCCGTACTGAGGAGCTGACGTGATCCTGGGCCTGGCGAAGAAGACGTGGATCATCATCGGCGTGGTCGCCGCGGTGATCATCATCTACGCGCTGAACAAGCAGTCCGCCGACGCGACTTCGGCGACCGGGTGCAAGGTCGGTGTCACCGCGGACGTCCTCAACGTCCGCGAAGCTCCCGACGGCAACGCGAAGATCGTGGGCAAGTACGTCAAGGACGCGAAGGTCGACGTGCTCCCCGGCGCGCAGAACGGGTTCCGCAAGATCTCGGACACCAAGTGGGTTTCCGCCGAGTTCACCAAGCCCGAAGAGGGCGCGAAGTGCTGACGGTCAGAGCCTGACGACCAGACCCTCGTCGGCGATGAGTACTTCGCCGTCGTATTCGGCTTTCGCCTGCTCCAGCGACAACGCGCGATCGGAGCCCGGCCAGAAATGCGTCAGCAACAGCCTGCGCGACCCGGCCGCCGCCGCGTGGCGCCCCGCCTCGGCCGCGGTCATCACGCGCCGCGGACCGTCCACCGGCGCGCTCTGCAGCGTCGCGTCACAGATCAGCAGGTCGGCGTCGCGCGCTAGTTCGGTGACGAGCGGCGACGGCCCGCTGTCGCCCGTGTAGGCCACGGTGAGGCCGGGCGCGCTCAGCCGGATCCCGTGGCTCGGCACGTGATGCGGCAACAAGGACGACGTCAGCCGGAACGGGCCCAGGTCGCGGGGCGCGCCGAGTTCGTGTACCGCGAAGATCGAGGCCGGATGCGGGCGCGGCTCCAGTGCTTCCAACCGGCGCAGCGTGCCGGGAGTGCAGTGGAGCGGCAGCCGGTTTTCGTCCTGCTCGCCCTGGACCGTGTAGTGCCACGCGCGGCCGAGCGCGCTGACGTCGGCACAGTGGTCGGGGTGTTCGTGGGTCACCACGACGGCGTCGACGTCGGCGGCGGCACAGTGCGTGAACAGGCGGCTCGCGGCGCCGTAGCCGAGGTCGAGAACGACGCGGAAACCGTTGCAGGACAAGAGGAACCCCGCGCACGCGCGGCCGGGCTCCGGCCACGCGCCGCAGCTGCCCAGCACAGTCAGCTCGCTCATGGCGCCGCAGTCTTCCAGAGTCCGCCGCGGGCCCGCGCGGAATTGTCGGGCCCGCGAGGTAGCGTGCCCGGCGTGCTCATCGTCTCCACCGTGAACGTCAACGGCCTGCGGGCCGCCGTGAAAAAGGGCTTCGTCGAGTGGCTCGCCGCGACGAAGGCCGATGTCGTCGCGTGCCAGGAGGTGCGTGCCGAGCGGGATCAGCTGCCTACGTCGGTCGTCGAGCCCGAAGGCTGGCACGCCGTGCACGCGCCGTCGGAAGTCAAGGGCCGCAACGGTGTCGCGGTGTACAGCCGCGTCGAGCCCGAGGAGGTGCGGGTCGGCTTCGGCGAGCCCGAGTTCGAGAACAGCGGCCGCTACCTCGAGGCGCATCTGCCGAAGGTCGTGGTGGCGAGCCTGTATCTGCCCAGCGGGGACGTCGGCACCGAGCGGCAGGCGGAGAAGGAACGCTTCATGGCGGCGTTCCTGCCCTATCTCGCGGAGTTGCGCGCCAAGGCGGAGGCGTCGGGGCGGGAAGTGGTCGTGGTGGGGGACTGGAACATCGCCTACGACACCGTGGACCTGAAGAACTGGCGCGGAAATCGGAAGAACTCCGGTTTCCTCCCGGAGGAGCGGGCCTGGCTCGGGCAGGTGTACGAGCAGGCGGGCTACGTCGACGTGCAGCGTGTGCTGGACCCCGAAGGGCCCGGCCCGTACACGTGGTGGTCCTACCGCGGGCAGGCCTTCGACAACGACTCGGGCTGGCGCATCGACTGCCAGCTCGCCACCCCCGGGCTGGCCGGGAAGGTCGTCTCGGTGGAGGTCGAGCGGGCGGCGTCCTATGACCAGCGCTGGTCCGATCACGCTCCGGTGACCGCGGCCTACGACATCGAGTTCCCCGGCTGATCGGGCGGCTTTTCGTGTGGACGGCACTGGGGGCGGCGGCGAGGGCGCGCGAACCCTTTCGTGGTCACGGTCCGTGCTGGGCGTGAGTTCGCTACCACTGTGAGTAGCGCAGAGTGGGGGTGGGCGTCGTAGCTCCCCGTGTGGGCGCTAGTCTCTGGCCCCGAGTTGATCAGGACCAGCAGGTCTTGACACGCTCGGTAGTTTTTTGACCAGTAGCACGTCGGGTCTCACTCGTACGGGTGAGGACTCGCTCAGAACCGTTACTACGTGGGAGGCACCCCGGTGCGCAACCCAGGTCATCCCCTGACGCGATCCGTCCTGCGCGGGACACGGGTCACGGCCATGCTCGTCGCCGTGCCGGCGGCGCTGCTCCTGGCCGGGGGCGGCGCGGCACTGGCCGACGTCCCCGACTCGCGGGTCGAGACCAGCGCGGTGTCGTTCGGGCTGCTGGGCCCGGTCGGGATGGTGGCCGTCGCGCTGGGCATCGTCGGGATGGCCCTCGGGGTCCTGCGTCAGCGTCGCAAGACCCGCGCCGCAGCGGCGGCGGCCGCGCGGGCGGAGAACGCCGCCGACGTCACGGCCATGGCCGAGGCCGTCCTCGCCGAGGCGGACCTGGCCGAGGCCGAGCTGGCCCAGGCGGACAAGCCGACCCGGCCCGCTCTCACGCCCTACCGCCAGCCCTGAGCCGAGCGCGCTCAGCGGGCTGAACGCGCTCGGCGGGGGAGCGCTTACCGGGTGTTCGAGGCGATCCAGCTGGCGAAGTACGGGACGTCCACGTAGATGGACGGACCGGTCGCGCAGGTGGGGTTGTTGTTGCCGGCCCGGCTCGTGGCGCCGATCAGCTGCCACACGCCGTTGACCTTCTTGACCTGCGGGCCGCCCGAGTCGCCGTAACAGGCGCCCTTGTTCCCGCCGGGGTTGTTCGTACAGATCTCACTGGCTCCGTTGATCCCGGAACAGCGGCTGTCCGACACGATCGACGTGTCCAGCTGCTGCAGGTTCACCGGTGCGCCGCAGCCGCCCCGGCTCGGGCAGGTCTGGCCCCAGCCGATGATGCGGGTGGCCGTGCCGTCCGGACCGGACGACGCCGCGATCGCGATCGGGGCCTGGCTGACCGACGTCGCGAGCTTCAGCAGCGCGATGTCCGCGCTCGGGTGGGCGATCCGCGAGGACACCCTGGCCACCGCGCCACCGCTCGTCCGGTTGGTGGTGCCGACGCGGACCTGGGCGGGCTGCCCGCAGTGCTTCGCGGTGACGACCCAGTTCGCCTTGATCAGGGAGCCGCCGCAGGAGTGACCGCCGCTGCTCGACTGCAGCGACGCCATGAACGAGTAGACCTCGGTGGCGTTGGTGCCACCCACGATGTTCGGCTGCACACCCGTGGGTTCCGTCGATGCCGCGGCCACGCCGGGCAGGGACAGGGCTGCCGCGACGGCCACGGCCATGCCCGCGAGCAGAGATCGTGCCTTCATCGGGTTCTCCTTCGTGTCGACCGGTAGTCCGGTGATCACGAAGGGTAGAAACGCCAGGTACGTGCGCAGAACCGTCGGAAGTATGGGGTATTTCACGGATTCGTCCGAATGGTCGCACCGGACCTCGCGGTTCGCGGTACCGGAGCGCCTGGAAGAATCCTGGCGTGTCCGAAGAACAGACCGCGCCCGCCGCTCGTCCCCGCGTCCTCTCCGGGATCCAGCCGACCGCCGACTCGTTCCACCTCGGCAACTACCTCGGCGCGCTGCGTCAGTGGGTGCGGATGCAGGACACGCACGAGACCTTCTACATGGTCGTCGATCTGCACGCGATCACCGTCGAACAGGATCCGAAGGTGCTGCGGCAGCGCACCCGGATCGCGGCCGCGCAGCTGCTCGCGATCGGCATCGACCCGCGGCGCAGCGCGTTGTTCGTGCAGAGCCAGGTGCCCGAGCACGCCCAGCTCTCCTGGGTGATGGAGTGCCAGACCGGGTTCGGCGAGGCCAGCCGGATGACGCAGTTCAAGGACAAGTCCGCCAAGCAGGGCGCCGACCGTGCCAGTGTCGGGCTGTTCACCTATCCGGTGCTGCAGGCCGCGGACATCCTGCTGTACCAGGCCGACGCGGTGCCGGTCGGCGAGGACCAGCGCCAGCACCTCGAGCTGACGCGCAACCTCGCGCAGCGCTTCAACAACCGGCTGGGCAAGACGTTCACCGTGCCGGAGCCGTACATCCTCTCCGAGACCGCGAAGATCTACGACCTGCAGGACCCGACGGCCAAGATGAGCAAGTCCGCGGCGACGACGAACGGGCTCATCGAGCTGCTGGAGGATCCGAAGCGCTCGGCCAAGAAGATCCGTTCCGCGGTCACCGACACCGGCCGCGAGATCGTCTTCGACACCGAGAACAAGGCCGGGGTTTCGAACCTGCTCACGATCTACTCGGCCTTGACCGAGCGCAAGATCGCCGAGCTGGAAACGGCGTACGAGGGCAAGGGATACGGCGACCTGAAGAAGGACCTCGCCGAGGTGCTCGTCGAGTGGGTAACCCCGCTGCAGGCCGCAGTCAAGTCCTATGTGGACGATGTCGCGGAGCTGGACAGGATCCTCGCCGCCGGTGCCGAGCGCGCCCGTTCGGTGGCGTCGGAAACGCTCGCGCGGGTGTACGAGCGGATCGGCTTCCTTCCCCCGGCCTGAGTGCTCGCATTGCGGGCGGCACCGGGGGTGGTTAGCGTTTCCCGGTGGCGAACGCACGCGAAACCAGCCCCGGTAAGGAAAAACTGATCCCCCGGCTGCGGCGGAAATATCCCTGGCTCGATCACCTGTTCCGTGCGAACGACGCGTTCGGGGAACGGTACGGAAACCACTACGCGGCGGCGATCACGTATTTCAGCGTGCTCGCGGTGTTCCCGCTGCTGCTGGTCGCCTTCGCCGTCGTCGGCAAGGTGGTGAACCACGATCCGGTGATCATCGGGCAGATCAAGGACGGCATCAAGAAGTCCGTGCCCGAGGGATTGCAGGACCTGGTCATGGGGATCGTCAAGGGCGCGCTGGATTCCGGTGGCGGGATCGGGATCTTCGGGCTGTTGCTCGCGCTGTATTCCGGGATCGGCTGGATGTCGAACCTGCGGGACGCGCTCACCGCGCAGTGGGGGCTGGAGAAGAAGTCGCTGCCGCTCGTCTCCACCACACTCAAGGATCTGCTGGCCTTGATCGGACTCGGCCTGGCGCTCGTCGTGTCGTTCGCGTTGACAGCCGCCGGTAGTGGGGTGGGGCGTCTTCTCCTGCGTCTGGTGGGGCTGGAGCACGAGGGCTGGGCGGTGTTCCTGCTGACAGCCGCGACCATCGTGCTCGGCATCGCGGCCAACACGCTGGTGTTCCTGTGGGTGATCGCCCGGCTTCCCCGGGAACACGCGACCTTCCGCAGCGCGGTCAAGGGCGCGATCTTCGCCGCCGTCGGATTCGTGATCCTGCAACAGGTCGCGACGATCTACCTGAACTCCGTGCTGAAATCGCCCGCGGCGGCGCTGCTCGGCCCGGTGATCGGCCTGCTCGTGTTCGCGAACCTCGTCTCGCGGTTCCTGTTGTTCGTCACCGCGTGGACCGCGACGGCGCGGGAGAACCAGCGCAAGGTCGTCCAGCCGCCCCCGCCGGTGGTGCTGGAACAGCGTGTCGTCGTCGAGCCGGGCCCGGGGCTGGGCGCGGTCGCCGGGGCGTTCGGCGTCGGCGCGATCCTCGGCTGGCTGGGGCGCCGCCGCTCCTAGCGGTCCTGCTCGGCCTGAGCTTTCTTGCGCTGATAGCCGACGGCGAAGCCACCGGCGATGATCAGGAACACCAGCACGGTGATGACCCAGCCGGTGGTGCCGAAGGCGTCCTCCGCCGCGGCGCCACCGCCGGCGGCGGCGTTGGCGACATTGGTGCCGCCCGCCTTACCCGACTTCTCCTCCGTCGTGGCCGCCGCCGGGGCCTGATAGTCGATCTTCCCGACCGGATCGGCCTTGACCTTTTCCAGCGCGAAGCCGTAGTCCAGCAGCTTGCTCGCCTGGCTGACGACGGGAGTCGGCTGCTGTTCGGCACGCACCAGCACGATGGCGACCCGCTTGCCGTCGCGCTGGGCGGCGCCGACGTAGGTGTGCCGCGCGTCGTCGGTGAAGCCCGTTTTGCCGCCGAGGAATCCGGGATAAACACCGAGCAGCTTGTTGTCGTTGAGGATCGGAATGGCCGGTTTGCCGTTCGAACCGGGCAGTTCGTACTGCTTGGTGGCAACGGCTTTCGCGAACTCCGGCTGCTTCATCGCGTAGTGGAAGATCAGGCTCAGGTCGTAGGCCGAGGTCGACATGCCGGGGCCGTCGAGCCCGGACGGCGTCGCCGCGCGGGTGTCCGTCGCGCCGATGCGGGCGGCGAGCCCGTTCATTTTGGCGAGCGTCGCGTCGACGCCGCCGAGCGCGGTGGCGAGTGCGTGCGCGACGTCGTTGCCCGAGTGCATCAGCAGCCCGTGCAGCAGCTGGTCCACTGTGTACTGTTCGCCCGCTTCGATGCCGACACAAGTGCATTCCTGCTCGGCGTCCTCCTTGGTCACCGTGATCGGCTGCTCGGGTTTCAGCTCGGTGACGGCGACGAGTGCCAGCAGCGTTTTGATCAGGGAGGCGGGGCGTTCGCGCACGTGCGGGTCCTTCGCGGCGAGCACGTTGCCGGTGTCGAGGTCCTGCAGGACCCACGACGCGGCGGTGACCCCGTCCGGCGGATTCAGCACGTCCGCCGGGACCACCGTCCCGCATTCACCCATCCGGGCGCCGCCGACCGGCTGCGCCGGGACCGGCAGCGGCGAGGGCGAGGCCTGGCCGGGCGCCGGTTTCTCGGAGGTGTCCACCGGCGCGGGCGGGGCCGCGTTCTTGGCGCAGGCCTCGGCGGGTTTCGGGACCGCGGGCCGTGGCGCGGCGGACGCGGCGGCCGGTATCGCGAGGGCGATGGTGGCGGCGAGCGTCGTGGCGAGGACCTTGAGCGACCGGCGTGATGCGCTGTGCACCCACGCAGGCTAGCGCCGACGGGCCGGTTGCATACTCAGGGGCATGCGCATTTCGCGAGGTACCTCGGTTTTCCTGCTCGCTTTCGGGGTGTGGTCCTGGATTATCTGGATCACCTTCGCCAAGAACCTGTGGGAGAGCGACCGGGCGTGGGCGGCGGACGGATCGCCCACCGGGTACTTCGTCGTGCACGCGGTGCTGACGGTCGTGTCGTTCCTGCTGGGCACCGTCATCGGCGTGCTCGGCTGGCGGGGTGTCCGCGCGCACGCGCGGGAACGGTCCGGCGCCTGAGGCATTCGCACTATGCGGTGACCGTCCTTTGGTCGGTGGCGGGCAGGCGCGGTGGACCCTAACGTTCACGCCACTGACTTGTGGAGGTGGAATGTCCCGTTTACGACGATGGTTCGTCCCCGCGCTGGGTCTCGCGGTGACCGCCGGGGTGCTGGCAGCGCCCGCCGCGTCGGCCGCGCCCGCACCTTCGTGTGACACGTCGAGCGCGCCGTACACGTATGTCGTGCTGTACAAGCCTGGGCAGCCCGTGGGACAGGTCGACTCGGAGCTCAAGGCGAAGTGCGGCGCGAAGGTCGCGTATTACCCCGAGATCGGCGTCGCGGTGGCGAGCTCGCGCAACGCGGACTTCGCGCAGCGGATAGGCGTGAACCGGGCCTACTCCGGCGGAAAGGACGTCGCGGGTGCCGCGGCGTCGCGCGCGTTGGTCGGCGCGGTGGGCAGGCTGGAGGAGACCACCAGCACGCCCGCGGGTGAAGGCGATCTTTCCGCGGAACAGTGGGACATGCGGGCGATCAAGGCGCCCGAAGCGAACAAGGTCAACCCGGGCAGCCGGTCGGTGACCGTCGGCGTGCTGGACTCGGGCATCGACGCGAAACACCCGGCGCTCGCCGCGGCGGTGGACCCGAAGGCGTCCGCGGGCTGTGTCACGGGCGCGGCGGACCCGGCCCCGGCGTCGTGGGCGCCGACCAACTCCGACCACGGGACGCACGTGGCGGGGACCATCGCGGGCAAGGACACCGCGCGCGGGTTCACCGGCATCGCGCCCGGCGTCCGGCTGGCTTCGGTGAAGGTGGTCAGCGACGGCGGGTACATCTTCCCGGAGTCGGCGGTGTGCGGGTTCATGTGGGCCGCGCAGCACAAGTTCGCGGTGACGAACAACAGCTACTACATCGACCCCGGCATGTTCTACTGCGCGAAGGAGCCCGGCGACGCGGCGGCGTTCGAAGCGGTGCGGCGCGCGGTGTCGTTCGCGACCGGGCACGGGGTGCTTTCGGTGGCGGCCGCGGGCAACGCGGGCTTCGACATCCCGAAACAGACCACCGACCCGAACCGGCCGCACAAGGTCGACGGCTCGTGCGCGATCCTGCCGGGCGGCCTCGACGGCGTCGTGACCGTGTCTTCGGTGGGCTACGCCGGGACGAAGGCGTCGTACAGCAACTTCGGCAGGCACGCGGTCGAGGTGACCGCTCCCGGCGGTGACGGCGCCCAGCTGCCGCCACCCGGCCAGGGTGCCGGCTGCCCGCTCTCGACCACCGTGTTCGGCGGTCCCTACGGCACCAAGTGCGGCACGTCGATGGCGTCCCCGCACGCGGCCGGTGTCGCGGCCCTGCTGGCCTCTACGCATCAGGGTGCGCCGCCTGCCGTGCTGACCCGGCTCCTGGAGGCGGGCTCGGACGCCGTCCCCTGTGGCTCCGACGCCCCGACCTGCGCGGGCCCGGACCGTGACAACTCCTACTACGGCCACGGCCGCGTCAACGCCCTCCACGCCGTCAAGTAGTTCCTGTCCGTTTCCAAGGTCCGTGAATGCCACATTGAGGGATTCTGAATCCCTCAATGTGGCATTCACGGACAACTAGGCGGCCTTGCGGGTAGCCACGACGGCCGGGCGTGGGCGGGCGGCAGCGGCCCGGTATGCGGCTTTGAGTTCGGCGAGCACGGCTGCGGGGTCGCTCTGCAAGCGAGATGGCAATGTTTGCACGACAGTGATGCCAGCGGCCGCATAGCGAGTATTGCGTTTCAGTGTTCGTGCGTATCCGTGGTGGTAGAAGTGGAAGTCGACCGAGTCGATTTCCCAGGCCATGGCGATGTCGTCCCACCATGCGTCCGGGCAACCGATGTAGTTGCCAAGGGAGTCGTAAACGTCGGCGTTCCAGTGGCTGGGCGGTACGGGTAGCTGTCGTGCGAGCGTTTTCGCCCTGGCCTCGGCGACCGATCGAAGATCTGCCCATTCGGCTAGCAGCCGACGGGGGATGGCGGTTCCTCTGGTGGTGCCTTCGTCTAGTTCCCTGCTAATGGCTTGAGGCGAACAGCGTCCCCGTTGTATCGCTTCGATCAGGAGAAGGCCGATCGGCTCAACCGCCCGGATTCGGCGGACGGCATCGGTCACAGCTCGTACTGGTGGTGCCAGAGGGATGGCCTCTCGGATCCAGGGTTCCGGCCGCCGCCAGGTTCGTTCGATGATGACGAACTCTGAGCTCAGAATCTTGTGCGTGTGTGGGACGAGCACATGCAAGCTGCCGCCGTTGTGCAGGTCGGGCACGCGAAGGCCGTACCGGAGGCACGCTTCCAGTCCCGTGATCATGCCGTGAGGTCCCGCGTAGAGTAGCGCCGCGATTGCTCGCTCTCGCTGGGTGGGCTGGCTGCTGTGGAGCAAGATGATGCCTGGCAGCAGTCGCTGCCATGGGCCACCGGGCAGGCATCTGTTGTAGATGACCTTGCTGCTCATGTCGAGCGATTCCAAGCTCGTGGCTTTGATGACGCCTTCCCGGCTCCGCTCCTTGAGCAGTTCGGGATGCTCAGCCCATCTCCCCCGCTTCTTCATACAGCCATGCTGTGCCGTCGGCGGAATCGCCGCCAGCCCTTTGTGCAAGCTGTGGATAACTCGCCCTTTTGTCGAGCCCTGTGGATAACTGCGAAGGTCCGTGAATGCCACATTGAGGGACTCAGAGTCCCTCAATGTGGGCGGTGGCGTTTACACAAATCCCAGCCCCCCGGACAAAGAAACAACGGGGGTTTCGG
>NZ_JBHYIK010000001.1:260376-293735 GCF_042739735.1 Amycolatopsis sp. NPDC059027
ACATTGAGGGACTCAGAGTCCCTCAATGTGGCATTCACGGACCTTGGAGCATGGTTAGACGCGTTTGAAGAGGAGGGCGCGTTTGACCTCTTGGATGGCCTTCGTGACCTGGATGCCCCGAGGACAGGCGTCGGTGCAGTTGAACGTGGTCCGGCAGCGCCAGACGCCCTCGGAGTCGTTGAGGATGTCGAGACGCTCTTCGGCGGCTTCGTCACGCGAGTCGAAGATGAAGCGGTGCGCGTTGACGATCGCGGCGGGGCCGAAGTACGAGCCGTCGTTCCAGTACACCGGGCACGAGGACGTGCAGCAGGCGCACAGGATGCACTTGGTCGTGTCGTCGAACCGGTCGCGGTCGGCCTGCGACTGGATCCGCTCGCGCGAGGGCTCGTTGCCGTACGAGATCAGGTACGGCTTGATCGAGCGGTACGCCTCGAAGAACGGGTCCATGTCGACGTAGAGGTCCTTCAACGTCGTCAGGCCCTTGATCGGCGCGATCGTGATCACGGTCGGCTTGCCGTTCTTTTCCAGCAGGTCCTTCATCAGCACCTTGCAGGCCAGCCGGTTGATCCCGTTGATCTGCATGGCGTCCGACCCGCACACGCCGTGCGCGCACGAGCGGCGGAAGGAGAACGTGCCGTCGATGTAGTCCTTGACGTAGAACAGCAGGTTCAGCAGCCGGTCGGTGCGCTGCGCCGGGACGTCGTAGGACTCCCAGTGCGGCTCCTCGTCGACCTCCGGGTTGAACCGCAGGATCTTCAGCGTGACCGTGATCGGGGTGTGCTCGTCCGAAGAGGACGGAGCTTCCTCGGTGGTAGCCGCAGTCATCAGTACTTCCGCTCCATCGGTTCGTAGCGGGTGAAGGTCACCGGCTTGTAGTCGAGCCGGATGTCGGACGACAGACCAGAACCCTGCTTGTAGGCCATGGTGTGCCGCATGAAGTTCGTGTCGTCGCGGTTCGGGTAGTCCTCGCGCGCGTGGCCGCCGCGGGATTCCTTACGCGCCAGGGCACCGACGACGAGGACCTCGGCCAGCTCCAGCAGGAAGCCCAGCTCGACGGCCTCGAGCAGGTCGGTGTTGTACCGCTTGCCCTTGTCCGCCACGGTGATCCGGCCGTACCGCTCCTTCAGCGCCTGGATGTCGGTCAGCGCCTGCTTGAGCGTGTCCTCGGTGCGGTACACCGAAGCGTGCGAGTCCATCGTCTGCTGCATTTCCTTGCGGATGTCGGCGACGCGCTCGTCACCGTGCTCGGAAAGCAGCTGCGAGAGCTGCTCCTCCACCAAGGAAGCCGGGGTCTCCGGCAGCTCGACGTGCTCGTGCGCCAGCGCGTACTCCGCGGCGGCGATGCCGGCGCGGCGGCCGAACACGTTGATGTCCAGCAGCGAGTTCGTGCCCAGGCGGTTCGAGCCGTGCACGGACACGCACGCGACCTCGCCCGCGGCGTACAGGCCGGGGATGACATTTTCGTTGTCCCGCAACGCTTCGCCGTGGACGTTGGTCGGGATGCCGCCCATGACGTAGTGGCACGTCGGGAACACCGGCACCGGCTCCTTCACCGGGTCGACGCCCAGGTAGGTCCGGGAGAACTCGGTGATGTCGGGAAGCTTGGTCTCCAGCACCTCGACCGGCAGGTGCGTGACGTCGAGGACGACGTAGTCCTTGTTCGGGCCACAACCGCGGCCCTGCAGCACTTCCTGCACCATCGAGCGCGCCACGATGTCGCGCGGCGCGAGGTCCTTGATGGTCGGGGCGTAGCGCTCCATGAAGCGCTCGCCCGAGGCGTTGCGCAGGATCCCGCCCTCGCCGCGGACGGCTTCGGAAATGAGAATCCCGAGGCCGGCGAGGCCGGTCGGGTGGAACTGGAAGAACTCCATGTCCTCCAGCGGCAAGCCCTTGCGGAAGATGATGCCGAGGCCGTCACCGGTGAGGGTGTGCGCGTTCGACGTCGTCTTGAAGATCTTGCCCGCGCCGCCGGTGGCGAACACGACCGACTTCGCCTGGAAGACGTGCAGCTCGCCGGTGGCCAGCTCATAGGCGACGACGCCGGAGGCGACCGGGTGGCCGTTCTCGTCCTCGCTCGTCACCAGGTCGAGAACGTAGAACTCGTTGAAGAACTCGGTCCCGTGCTTGACGCAGTTCTGGTACAGCGTCTGCAGGATCATGTGCCCGGTGCGGTCCGCGGCGTAGCAGGCGCGGCGCACCGCGGCCTTGCCGTGGTCACGGGTGTGCCCGCCGAACCGGCGCTGGTCGATCTTGCCCTCGGGCGTGCGGTTGAACGGCAGGCCCATCTTCTCCAGGTCGAGCACCGCGTCGATGGCCTCCTTGGCCATGATCTCCGCGGCGTCCTGGTCGACGAGGTAGTCGCCGCCCTTGACCGTGTCGAAGGTGTGCCACTCCCAGTTGTCCTCTTCGACGTTCGCCAGCGCGGCACACATGCCGCCCTGCGCCGCGCCGGTGTGCGAACGCGTGGGGTAGAGCTTGGTGAGTACCGCGGTGCGGGCGCGCTGGCCGGATTCGATGGCCGCGCGCATCCCGGCGCCACCGGCGCCGACGATCACCACGTCGTACTTGTGGAACTGCATCAGGTTCTCCGCTTACGTGCGTGTGGTGGACGTCAGTTGGCGGGCATGTTCGGGTCGAACGTGAAGATCACCATCGTGCCGACAGCGAGGATCAGCGCCATCGAGACGTAGAGGACGATCTTCAGCCAGAACCGCGTGGTGTCCTTGCGGGCGTAGTCGTCGATGATCGTGCGGAGCCCGTTGCCACCGTGGATCTGGGCGAGCCACAGCATCGCCAGGTCCCAGAACTGCCAGAACGGCGACGCCCAGCGGCCGGCCACGAAGCCCCAGTTGATCCGGTGCACACCGCCGTCGAGGATGTTCATGATCAGCAGGTGGCCGAGCACCAGGATGATCAGGGCCAGGCCTGAGATCCGCATGAACAGCCAGCTGTACAGCTCGAAGTTGCTGCGCCGGGCGGCCGGGCGCCGCGGCGCGCGCGGGCGGTCGAGAACGAGGTCGGCCATGTCAGTTACCCCCGAACAGCGTTTCGACGGTGCGCTTCATCATGAAGAACGCCCCGGGAACCATCACCACGACCCACACGATCCCGATGACCCACAGCATCGCCTTCTGCAGCTTCGGGCCCTTCGACCAGAAGTCGACCAGCATGACCCGCAGGCCGTTCAGCGCGTGGAAGAGCACCGCGCCGACCAGGCCGACCTCCATGAGGTTCACCAGCGGCGTCTTGTAGGTCTCGATCACCTGGTCGTAGGTGTTCGGCGACACGCGCACCAGCGCGGTGTCGAGCACGTGCACGAACAGGAAGAAGAATGTGAGCACGCCGGTGATGCGGTGCAGCACCCAGGACCACATGCCGGGGTCGCCCCGGTAGAAGGTCCCCTTCCGGCGTGAGGCACCCGCCCGATCGCTCGCCCCTGCCTCAGTGGCAGTGCTCGCCGTGGTGGACATCGGTGAACGGCCTCCAACGTCATGGCTGTGTTGCCCGGCTGACCGCTGAGGTCCGCACTCGCCGCCGGGGAGCCAGGCGTCCACTAGGGACACAACTCCGGCGACAATGCCGAGATCAAGGTCATCGAGCGTGGATGCAAGGGATGCTAGACCCGGCACCGGCGACCGGCTCACCTCCGGGTTCGTCTCTGTGATGGACCAGACACCCGGTACAAGGGCGGATCGCCCGGACGTGTGGCGCAGGGCACGCGTCCGCGGGGTTGTACGGTCTGCGTGAAGCGTCGTACATCCGATCTTTGCGGCATTGTGGTCGATATCACGCATTCCGGCGCTGTTCCGCTTATCGGGAGCTATCCGGCCGGATGGCGTGTTTTCTGCGGAGGGTTGTTGACGGTTTCTGCGTGGTCTCTTACGTTCATTTCACGCCAGACATCCGACCAATCGTCGGAACTCACGATGGGGTGACGATGACGCAGCCCGCTGGTTTCCCCCGGCGCGACCTCCTCGGCGGCACGATGGCCGGGATTCTCGCCACCACGTTCGCCGCCGGGACGCCCGCCGCCGCGGCCGGGAAACCGCTGGACAGCGACGCTTTCCCGCCACAGCCCGGGGGCATGTCCGACGAGCAGTGGGCGCGCTTCCTCGCCGCGCAGGATCTGCGCTGGCAGCGCCTCCCGCGTACCTGGTACGAGGGCGCGTTCCTGGGCAACGGCTTCGTCGGCGCGCAGGTCTACCGGGAGCAGACGCCGTCGAACAGGAGCGCGCTGAAGTTCACCGTCGACCACAGCGAGAGCCAGGATCACCGGCCCGCCTTCGGCAACGAGTGGGGCGTCGCGCGGCTGCCGATCGGCAAGGTGCTGCTCACTTCGTCCGGCACGCTCACCGGCGCGGACCTGCGGCTCGATCTGTGGAACGCGGAACTCTCCGGAACGGTCACCACCGACCGGGGGACCTTGGAGATCCACGCGTTCGTGCACTCCACCCAGCAGCTGCTGGTGATCGACGTCCGCCCGAGCGCGGGGGAGCGCGGCTTCTCGCTCGCGTTCGAACCGCTGCCCGCGGTCAGCCCGCGCATCGTCCGCGAGCAGCCGCCGAAGGGGTTCGATCCCAACCCGGGGTGGACGACCCGCGACGAGCGGGACGTCTCCTTCGTGACCCAGCCGCTGTTCGCGGGCGGCCAGAACGCGACGGCGTATCAGCTCCGGCGGGCCGCGCACGGTGGGCGCACGCTCGTGCTCTCGACGGCGCACAGCTTTCCCGGCGCCGAAGCCGAGCAGTCCGTGCGGACGGCGATCGGCGCGGCGGGCACGATCGGCGCGCTGCGCGCCACGCACCGCCAGTGGTGGCACGCCTTCTACCGGCGCAGCTTTCTGTCCATTCCGGACGCGAAGCTGCAGAGCTTCTACTGGATCCAGCTGTACAAACTCGCGTCCGCAGCCCGCGCGGAGGCGCCGATCATGGCCACCACCGGGCCGTGGCTGGAGCCGACGCCGTGGCCGTCGGTGTGGTTCAACCTCAACGCGCAGCTGGAGTACTGGCCGGTCCACGGCTCGAACCACCTCGAACTCGACCCGATCCCGCGCACGGTCCGCGGGAACCAGCAGACGCTGATCGACGGCTTGAGACCCGAATACCGCGCCGATTCGATGGGGCTGCGGCGCAGCACCGACGCGCGCTTCGCGGACGCCGGATACGTCGGCGTGCCGAATCCCGACAGCGACGCCGAGATCGGTGACCTGCCCTGGCTGCTGCACAACGTCTGGCTGAGCTACCGGCACACGATGGACGTCGCGATCCTGCGCGACGACCTGTTCCCGGTGCTGCGCAAGGCGATGAACTATTACCTGCACTTCCTGAAGTACGGCGCCGACGGCCGGTTGCACCTGCCGCCGACGTTCTCGCCCGAGTACGGCCGCGCGCCCGACTGCAACTACGACCTCGCGCTGATCCGCTGGAGCTGCCGGACCCTGCTGGACGCGGCGAAGACGCTGGGCATCGACGATCCGCTCGCGCCGAAGTGGCGCGAGGTGCTCGCGAAGCTCGTCGACTATCCGGTCGACGAGAACGGCCTGATGATCGGCACCGGCGTCCCGTTCGCCAAATCGCACCGGCACTATTCGCACATCCTGGCTGCGTATCCGCTGTATCTGCTCAATGTGGACGATCCGGCGCAGGCCGCGCTCATCGCGAAGTCGCTGGACCACTGGATCAGCTTCGAGGGCGCCCTGCGCGGGTTCAGCTTCACCGGCGCCTCGTCGCTGTCGTCGGCGCTGGGCAGGGGCGAGGACGCGGTGAAGCACCTCCGCGAGTTCGTCGCGCGGTTCGCGCAGGCCAACACGATGTACTACGAGGCGGGGCCGGTAATCGAGACGCCGCTCTCGGCGGCTCAGTCGGTGCACGACATGTTGTGCCAGAGCTGGGGTGACACGGTTCGGCTCTTCCCCGCGCTCCCGGCGGCCTGGCGCGACGTCGTCCTGCACGACTTCCGCACGCAGGGCGCTTTCCTGGTGAGCGCGGCGCGCAAAGCCGGGGTCACCACGTTCGTCCGCGTGCGCAGCCTCGCCGGGCAGCCGCTGAAGCTGAAGCCGTCGATCGACGGGCCGGTGACGGTCGAAGGCGCGCGGCGCTGGCGCCGATGTCCTAACGGGACACTTGAGATCGACCTGCCGCGCGGTGGCGAGGTCCTCGTGTATCCGCGCGGGAGACGTCCGGACACCACGATCGCGCCGGTCCCGATCAGCGAACCGGCGCCGCCGTGGGGACTGCCGATGCTGCCGCCGAGCGGTCAGCAGGTTCCGGTGGATCTGGCCGGTGTGCTCAATTCCGACGGCGTGACCAGTGAGTTCTACCTCGGCGACGGGGATTTCGACGGCGCGGGCAACACCTACCCGGCCGCGCAACTGCCGCAGACCGGGCAGCTCACCGACGACGGCGTGCCGTTCCTCTTCGTCAACGGCGCCGAGGGCACGCCGAACAACTTCGTCGGCACCGGGCAGGCGATTCCGTTGCCCGCCGGGAACTACGCCGTGCTGCACGTGCTCGGCGCGGCCGACACCGGCAAGAGCACCACGCCGCTCACAGTGTCCTATAAGGACGGAACCACGGCGCAGGTTCCCTTGCGGCTCACCGACTGGCGGACCGCCGCGGCGTTCGGTGAGACCGAAGCCGTCGTCACCACCCAGCTGCACACCCGGGCCGGGATCCAGGCGGCGCGGCTGGCGATCTTCCACCAGCGCGTCCCGCTCGACGCCGCCCGCGAGGTCGTCTCGGTGACCCTGCCTGCCGCCACCGCCCCGCGCCCGCACCTGTTCGCGCTCACCTTGGAGAAACGGCACGTCGAGAACGGAGCGATGGCATGAGGAAGAGAGCTGTGCTGGCGAGCGCGCTGGTGGTGACGTCGGCGGTGGTCGGACTGCCCGCTTCGGGGCAGGCCTCGTCCGCGACGCGCTGGATACTGACGGCACCCGGTATGTCCGTCCAAAAAGGAGCGACGCCGGAAGCCCATATCGCGCTGGACCGCGGACGGCTCACGCTGTCGGTCACCCGCGGCGCGACGACGGTGCTGGAGCCCTCGGCGCTGGGCGTCGAAACCGCGAACGGCGATCTGACGAGCGGGCTCGCGGTCACCGGGTTCTCGCAGCGGCCGATCCACGAGAAGTACGAGACCAAGGTCGGCAGGCGGCTGAACCACACCGTCGACGCCGCCGAGACGACGTTGAACCTGCGTGGGTCCGGCGGGCAGACGTTCGCGGTGGTTTTCCGGGTGTCCGCGGACGGCGTCGCGTACCGGTATGTCTTCGACACTCCTAAGTGGACGACAGTGGTCCGCGAGGCGTCGGAGTTCGCGGTGCCGCAGACGGCCGATTCGTTCCTGCTGCCGTACGACAACGGCCGCAGTGACTACGAGAGCATTCACGTCCACCGTCCGGTGGCCCAGCAGGATCCCGTCGAGTACGGCTACCCGTCTTTGTTCCACGTCGGCGACTCGTGGCTGACCGTGCTGGAGTCGGATCTCGACGGCAGCTACGGCGGTTCGCGGCTCAAGCTGGACGCGGCGTCCAAGCGCTTCGGACTCGTCCTGCCCGATCCGGCCGAGGTCGCGAAGGGCCCACTGCGGACACCGTGGCGGGCGATGATCGTCGGCGATCTGGCCACGGTCACCGAAAGCACGCTGGTGACCGATCTGGCGAGCCCGTCGAAGCTCGCCGACACGTCGTGGATCAGGCCCGGCGTCGGCGCGTGGTCGTGGTGGTCCGACGGGCCCAGCGCGGGAAGCCTGGAGAAGCAGAAGCAGTTCGTCGACTACGCGGCGAAGATGGGCTGGGAATACACGCTCGTCGACTCCGGGTGGAACGCGAGCTGGATTCCCGAGCTGGTCAAGTACGCCGCCGATCGGCACGTCGGGATCTGGCTGTGGGCCGACGCGAAGATCACCGACACCGACAGCGAGCGCGAGAAGAACTTCAAGCAGTACCGCGACTGGGGCGTCGTCGGGCTGAAGATCGACTTCGTGGAGTCCGACCGCCAGGACCGGACGCGCTGGTACGACGCCGTGCTCGCGGCGTCGGCGAAGTACCACCTGATGCTCAACTTCCACGGCGCGCCGATCCCGCGCGGCATCGAGCGCACCTGGCCGCAGGTGATGTCGGTCGAGGCGGTCAAGGGCGCCGAGGGCACCAAGCCGAAGCCGGGCCGCGAGCCGTTCCCGATCGAGCACTACGTGACGCTGCCGTTCACCCGGAACCTGACCGGCTCGATGGACTTCACCCCGGTCACGTTCAGCGGCGTGCGGCCGAACAGCGAGGGCGGCGAGCTGGCGCTGGCGGTGGTGTACGAATCGGGCGTCCAGCACTTCGCGGACAGCGTCGAGAGCTACCAGGCGCGTCCGGTGGCCGAACGCCTGCTCAGCCACGTCCCGACGGTGTGGGACGAGACGCGGCTGCTCGCAGGCGACCCCGGCAAGCTCGCCGTGTTCGCCCGGCGATCCGGCGCCGAGTGGTACGTCGGCGCGATCACCGCGGGCCCCGCGACCCGGCTGGACACGCCGCTGACGTTCCTGCCGCCCGGCGACTGGCTCGCCGAGATCTACGGCGACGGGGCCGACGGCAAACTCGTCCAGACCACTCAGCGGGTCACACCGGGTAGCGCCCTGAGCGTCCCGGTCGCGGCCAATGGCGGTTACTCGGCGCGCTTCTGCCAGGCCCCGCCGGGCGCCACGAGCTGCTGAAGGGGACTTTCTCCGCCCATGCCCCCGCCACCACCCTCAACGGAGACGCTTCGCGTCCAGTCTTGATCGTCAGACGAGCTGAAGGGGACTTTCAGCGCATGCGACGCGAGGAAAGTCCCCTTCAGCACTGATCACGGTCGGTAAGGGCATGATCGCGAATGCCGCCTGTCGAGTAAACGTTTGTGTTACGTAGCGTGCCTTTCCTATGGAGCCTTGTTGGCCGTTAGGTACGGTCTGGCGGTCGAACCCGGCACTGGGGCCGGGTCGTTCTCTGACACATCCGCTGGATCAGCGGGGAGGGAGACACACGGTGCGTCGCATGCGTGGAACCGCGCTGGCCGCCGCGACCATGGCCGGGGTACTCACCCTGGCCGGGTGCGCGAAGGACTCCGGCGGTGGCAGTAACAACAACGCCTCGGGCAACCAGGCAGGCAGCTGCGTGACCGCGCCGAAGCCGCCCGCGGCACCGCCGTCGTCGAGCACCAGCAAGACGGGTGAGAAGGTCGACGGCAGCAAGCTCAAGGTCGGCCTGGCCTTCGACGTCGGCGGCCGGGGCGACGCCTCGTTCAACGACGCGGCCGCCGCCGGGACGGACAAGGCGAAGTCCGAGCTCGGCGTCACCCAGGTCAGCGAGAGCACCGCCGGTGCGAGCGAGGACGAGGCCGCGAAGCAGCAGCGGCTGGAGCAGATGGCCGCGCAGGGCCTCAACCCGATCGTCGCGGTCGGGTTCGCCTACGCGAAGTCGGTCGCCGCCGTCGCCCCGAAGCACCCGGACACCAAGTTCGCGATCGTCGACGACGACTCGATCAACCTCCCGAACGTGACGCCGCTGGTCTTCGCCGAGGAGCAGGGCTCGTTCCTGGCCGGCGTCGCCGCGGCGTACAAGAGCAAGAACTGCCACGTCGGCTTCGTCGGCGGCGTCAACACCCCGCTGATCCAGAAGTTCGAGGCGGGCTTCCTGCAGGGCGCGAACCAGGTCTCGAACAAGATCAAGATCGAGCACGAGTACCTCACCCCGGCCGGTGACTTCTCCGGGTTCCAGGACCCGGCGAAGGGCAACGTGAAGGCCGCGGCCGAGATCTCCAACGGCGCCGACGTCATCTACCACGCCGCCGGCGCCTCCGGTAAGGGCGTGTTCGAGGCCGCGAAGGCCAAGCAGGTCTCCGCGATCGGTGTCGACTCCGACCAGTACAACCAGAAGACCGTCGCCGACAGCAGGGACGTGATCATCACCTCGATGCTCAAGCACGTCGACGTCGCGGTGTTCGACTACCTCCGCGCGGTCGCGAAGAACGACCTGAGCTCGCTGCCGAAGCGGTTCGACCTCAAGGTCGACGGCGTCGGCTACTCGACCTCGGGCGGCAAGGTCGACGACATCAAGGATGTCCTCGACGGCTACCAGGCCCAAATCGTCGCGGGCCAGATCAAGGTTTCGGACAAGCCGCAGAAGTAGTACGCAGCGCGCACGGCCCGGAAGGGGATCCCCTTCCGGGCCTCCGCTGTTTTGACGAGAAGAGAACTGGAACTCATCACCTCATGAGCACTTCCGAGTCTCCGGCCGCGGCGGTCCCCGACCGGGGTGTCCCGGCCGTCGAACTGACCGGGATCACCAAACGCTTTCCCGGCGTGGTGGCCAACTCCGACGTCAACCTCACCGTCGCCCTCGGCGAGGTGCACGCCCTCTGCGGCGAGAACGGCGCGGGCAAGTCCACCCTGATGAAGATCCTCTACGGCATGCAGCAGCCGGACGAGGGCAGCATCGCGATCAACGGCAAACCGGTGAAACTGCGCAATCCGCAGGACGCCATCAAGGCCGGGATCGGCATGGTGCACCAGCACTTCATGCTCGCCGACAACCTCACCGTCGGCGAGAACGTCTTCCTCGGCGCGGAGAACCTGCACGGCATCGGCCGGGCCGCCCGCGCGCGGCTGGCGACGCTCGCCGAGCGGACCGGCTTGAAGGCCGATCCGGGCACGCTGCTCGAAGAACTGGGCGTCGCCGACCGGCAGCGCGTCGAGATCGTCAAGGTGCTCTACCGCGGCGCGAAGATCATCATCCTCGACGAGCCCACCGCGGTGCTCGTGCCGCAGGAGGTCGACGCGCTCTTCGAGACCGTGCGCGCGATGCAGGCCGAGGGCTACACCTTCCTGTTCATCTCGCACAAACTCGACGAGGTCCGCGCGATCGCCGACTCGGTCACCGTGATCCGGCGCGGGACCACGGTCGGCACCGCCGACCCGAAGACGATCACCAGCCGCGCGCTGGCCGAGATGATGGTCGGCTCCGAACTGCCCAGCCCGGAGACCCGCGAGTCCACCGTCACCGACCGCGACGTGCTGCGGCTGGACGGCGTTCGCCTGTCGGTCGAAGGCTCGGAGCGCAACGTCCTCGACGACGTCACCTTCACCGTGCACGCGGGTGAGGTGCTCGGCATCGCCGGCGTCGAGGGCAACGGGCAGACCGAGCTGGTCGAGACGATCATGGGCATGCGCAAGGCGACCGGAGGCACGATCGAGCTGGTCGAGCAGAACGGCCGCGCGCACGACCTGACCAGGATCGGCACGCTCGCCCGCCGCGAGGCCGGGATCGGCTACATCGCCGAGGACCGCACGCGGCACAGCCTGCTGCTCACACAACCGTTGTGGGCCAACCGGATCCTCGGTTACCAATCACGCAAACCGGTCTCGAGTGGACAGTTGCTCGACATCGCGGCCGCGCGTGAGGACACCCGGCGGATCGTGCGGGAGTACGACGTCCGGACACCCGGCATCGACGTCCCCGCCGCCGCGCTTTCCGGTGGTAACCAGCAGAAGCTCATCGTCGGGCGGGAGCTGTCGGGCAACCCGGTGCTGCTCATCGCCTCGCATCCGACCCGCGGCGTCGACGTCGGCGCGCAGGCCCTGATCTGGGAACAGATCCGCCAGGCCCGCGCCGACGGCCTGGCCGTGCTGCTGGTCTCGGCGGACCTCGACGAGCTGATCGGGCTGTCGGACACCATCCAGGTCATGTTGCGTGGCAGGCTGGTCAGCCGCGCCGATCCGGCGACCGTGACCCCGCAGGAGCTGGGCTCGGCGATGACCGGTGCCGGTGACGACGCCGCGGAGTCCACTGTGGACACCGGGGACAACGCGGAAGGGGGTGCGGCGGAATGAGTTCGTGGCGCACGAAGGTGCTGCCGCCGCTGCTGGCGATCGTGTTCGCCCTGCTGCTGTCGGCGATCGCGCTGATCATCTCCGGCGCGGATCCGCTGACCGCGTACGGCACCATGATCGGCCAGCTGTTCAAGGGCTCCACCGCCGTCGACACGGTGAACCTCGCGACGGTGTACTACCTCGCCGGGCTCGCGGTGGCCATCGGGTTCCAGATGAACCTGTTCAACATCGGGGTCGAGGGCCAGTACCGCTTCGCCGCGGTGACCACCGCGATCATCGGCGGCGCGCTGAACCTGCCCCCGGTCATCCACACCGTGGTGATCCTGCTGGTCGCGTTGCTGGCCGGTGCGCTGTACGCGGCGATCCCGGCGATCCTCAAGGTGACTCGCGGGGTCAGCGAGGTCATCTCGACGATCATGCTGAACTCGATCGTCGGCGGCATCGTCGCGTTCCTGATCAACCCGGACGCGTTCGGCGTGCTGACCGGCAACAACCTCGGCACCAAGCCGATCGCGCCGTCCGGGCACATCCCCGGCATCCCGCTGGGCTCGGGCACGCTGTTCGGGTTCGTGATCATCGCCGCGCTGATCGGCGCGGGCTACTGGTTCATGCTCAACCGGACCCGGTTCGGCTTCGAGCTGAAGGCCAGCGGCGAGTCGCCGACGGCGGCCGCGGCGGGTGGTGTCAACGCCAAGAAGATGACGTTGATCGCGATGCTCACCTCCGGTGCGGTGGCGGGCCTGATCGCGATGCCGGAACTGCTCGGCCGCGACTTCAGCTACGGCATCACCTCGACCCAGATGTACGGCTTCACCGGGATCGCCGTCGCGCTGCTCGGCCGGAACCACCCCGGCGGGATCGCGCTCGGCGCGCTGCTGTGGGCGTTCCTCGACAAGTCCGCGGTGTCGCTGGAGCAGATCCACGTGTCCAAGGAGATCGCCACGATCATGCAGGGGATCATCGTGTTGTCGGTCGTCGTGGCCTACGAGGTCGTGCGGCGCGCCGACCTGGCCGCCGAGCAGCGCCGGGTCGGCCGCGCGCTGGCCGGCAACGGCCGCAAGGGATCGAGCGTCGCGGAAGGGGGTGCGGTGTGACGATCACCGAGAACCCGTCAGCCGCTCCGGTCACGGTCGCGGTGCGCCGCGGGAACCGGATTCCGGGCTGGCTCAAGGGTGTCATCTGGGCCGTCGTGGCGATCGCCGTGCTGTCCATGGCGTCGTACGCCACCGGCGTCGACACGCTGACGTCGAGCAACACCGCGCACACCGCGTTGCGTCTCGCGCTGCCGATCCTGCTGTGCGCCCTCGGCGGTCTGTGGGCCGAACGCGCCGGCGTGGTCAACATCGGTCTCGAGGGCATGATGATCCTCGGGACGTGGGGTGCCGCGTGGGGCGCGTACTACGGCGGTGTCTGGGCCGGTCTGGTCGCGGCGATCGTGTTCGGCGCGCTCGGCGGCCTGCTCCACGCCGTCGCGACGGTCACCTTCAACGTCAACCACATCGTCTCCGGTGTGGCGATCAACCTGCTCGGCCTCGGCATCGCGAAGTACCTGTCGAACCTGGTGTTCACGCCGCTGTCCGGCAATCCGCGGCAGTCGCCGCCGGTGCCGAAGTTCGACACCTACTCGGCGACGTTCCTCGGCGACTGGCTCGGCGATCTGGAAAAGGCAAGGCGCGTCGGGATTTCCGACGTCGCCGGGATTCTGCACGGCCTGGTCACCGAGGTCGCCCCGCTGACGATGCTGGCGATCGTGCTCGTGCCGGTGAGCTACCTCGTGCTGTGGCGGACCCGGTTCGGCCTGCGGCTGCGTTCGTGCGGGGAGAACCCCGTCGCGGCGGAGTCGCTCGGCGTCAACGTCTACCTGCACAAGTACGTCGCGATGCTCATTTCCGGTGGGCTGGCGGGTATGGGCGGGGCGTCGCTCGTGCTGCTTTCCGGCGGCGCGGACTACCTGGAGAACCAGACCAACAGCCGCGGCTACATCGGCCTCGCCGCGATGATCTTCGGCAACTGGCGGCCCGGCGGGCTGCTCGGCGGCGCGGCGCTGTTCGGCTACGCGGACGGCCTGCAGCTTTCCGGCGGGGGCAAGGCCGTGCTCGCGTTGCTGTACGGCACGGTGATCCTGCTCGGCGTGATCGTGGTGGTGCAGCTGATCCGGCGGCAGTGGATCGCCGCCGCGATCGGCGTCGTCGGCGCCGGGGTGCTGTACGCGATCTACTGGGCGAACGACTCGCTGCCGAGTGACCTGATCCCGTACACCGCGCACTTCGTGACGCTGATCGTGCTCGCGGTCGCCTCGCAACGGCTACGGCCACCACGCGCGGACGGCGTCCCGTACCGGCGGGGTGAGGGCGACTGATGACCAGCGTCGAGTCCACTGTGGACTGGGAGTCGTTGCGGGAGTGGGCCGTCGAGGCGGCTTCCCACGCGTACGCGCCGTATTCGGGGCTGCATGTCGGGGTCGCCGGGGTCGTGGACGACGGCAGGATCGTCACCGGCTGCAACGTCGAGAACGCCTCGTACGGGCTGGCTCTGTGCGCCGAGTGCACGATGGCCGGGCAGCTGCGGCTGTCCGGCGGCGGACGGCTCGTCGCCGTCGCGTGCCGCAGTGGCGCGGGTGAGCTGCTGATGCCGTGCGGGCGGTGCCGTCAGATCCTGTTCGAACTGGGCGGGTCGTCGTGCCTGGTGGACACGCCGAGCGGCATCCTCCCGATGGCGAAGGTCCTGCCCGACGCCTTCGGGCCGGACGACCTGCCCTGAGCGCGGGTCTCCCCGGCGGGCGGTGTGCCGTCCGCCGGGGGCCACCCCGGGACCGCGACCGGCAAGGTTAGAAATTTTCACGTCTTTGCGACGGTTTGTTACCCGTGTTACGGTCAGCCGAGCCCATGGGGGGCTAGGGGAGGGGCTGACCGAACTTCCGGTGTTATCGGTCCCACCCGGATTCATGACGGGTGACCGCTTCGGTCATCCGGGAATGGGGGTCGGCGAAAATGCTCCGGAAAATTCTGCTGGGTGCTGCGGTCATTCCGCTGGCCGCCGGTTTTCTGGTTTCCGCTCCCGCCGCCGCGTCGGCGGCCGGAACGCTCAACTGTCACGTCAACTGGAACGGCGCGATCAAGAGCTGTCTCCAGCTGGTGATGGCGCCGGACGGGCACACTCTGCAGCGGATCGTCGCCACGCAGGTCAACGACCGTGGTTGTGACACCCCGAGTGTGGAACACGACCGGGTCAACCGCACCTATTTCAAGGTCTGCACGAACAACCAGGTCCTGCAGTACGCCGACACGGACAGCCTGTGGATCGGCAAGAACTATCCGAGCGGCGCCGAATTCTGCCTCACCTGGGAGACGCTGAACCCGCCGAACACCTCGCCGACCGTGCCGAAAACCTGCGCGACGGTGAACTGAACCGGATTTCCGGTCCTGCCGTTCGGGAAAACCGTACCGGCGCCGCCGAACGGTAGGATCGGAATCCTATGAGCGAGCACAGAATCGAAGCGTTCGCGGCCGTCGACGTCATCCGCGCGAAGCGGGACGGCGGGCGGCTGAGCGACGAGCAGATCGCCTGGGTGGTCGACGCCTACACGCGCGGCGTCGTCGCCGAGGAACAGATGTCCGCGCTGGCGATGGCGATTTTCCTGCGGGGCATGGAAGCGGGCGAGATCGCCCGGTGGACCGGCGCGATGATCGACTCGGGGGAGCGGCTGGCACTGAAGGTCGACCGGCCGACCGTCGACAAGCACTCGACCGGCGGCGTCGGCGACAAGATCACGCTGCCGCTGGCGCCGTTGGTCGCGGCGTGCGGTGCGGCGGTGCCGCAGCTGTCCGGGCGCGGGCTCGGGCACACCGGCGGCACACTGGACAAGCTGGAGTCGATCCCCGGCTGGCGGGCCGCACTGTCCACTGAGGAGATCACCCGGCAACTGTCCGAAGTGGGCGCGGTGATCTGCGCGGCCACCTCCGGCCTCGCGCCCGCCGACAAGAAGCTCTACGCGCTGCGCGACGTCACCAGCACGGTCGAGTCGATCCCGCTCATCGCCAGCTCGATCATGAGCAAGAAGATCGCCGAGGGCGCGGCCGGGCTGGTGCTGGACGTCAAATCCGGTTCGGGCGCCTTCATGAAAACGCTTTCGGACTCCCGGGAGCTGGCGCGGACGATGGTCGAGATCGGGGCCGCGCACGGCGTCGCGGCCACGGCCGTGCTGACGGACATGAGCGTGCCGCTCGGGCAGGCGGTCGGGAACGCGATCGAGGTCGCGGAGTCGGTCGACGTGCTGCGTGGCGGTGGGCCCGCCGACGTCGTCGAGCTGACGGTGACGCTGGCACGCGAGATGCTCGCACTGGCCGGACTGTCCTCAGTGGACCCCGCAGAAGTGCTGGCTTCGGGACGCGCGTACGAGACGTGGTGCCGGATGATCACCGCGCAGGGCGGCGACCCGGAGGCACCGCTGCCGAAACCCGCCCACGTGCACGTCGTCACCGCGCCGGAGGACGGGGTGCTGGCGTCGCTGGACGCCTACGCGGTGGGCATCGCCGCGTGGCGGCTCGGGGCCGGACGGGCGCGCAAGGAGGATCCGGTGCAGGCCGCCGCAGGCGTGCGCTGCCTGGTGAAGCCCGGTGAACCAGTGGCGGCCGGGCAGCCACTACTGGAACTGCACACCGACACTCCGGATGCCGTCCCCGCGGCACTGGCCGCTCTGACCGGTGCCTACAACGTTTCGGACACGGCCGCGGAACGCACTCCCCTGGTCTTCGACACCCTCCACACCTCCTGACCCGGCGTGTCGTCCATCCAGGTACGCGAGCCGACCGGTTCGGTACACCGGATTTAACGCGAAAATGACACTCGCCCACCGGGCGAACGGCGTGTTCGGGAGACCTCGGGTGTTCCGAACGTTCCATTGAGGACGTTCAACGTCCCGAACGCGCCGTTCAGGACGTGCTGCCGTGCGCGGTGGGCTTGCCTGTCCGCGGTCTGCCATCCACCGGGGGCAGCTCCCGGCGGTGCTTCGGAGACGACAGTGCCCCCGCCGGGAAGCCCGGCGGGGGCACTGTCGTGAAGAGTTAACGCGCGAAGATCACTCAGTCGGAGGAGTCATCCGAGGCGTCCGACGAAGCGGCCTTCGACTTGGCGTCGGCGGACTTCGGCGCGCGGCCGTTGCGCGAGCTGCGCCGCGGCTGACGCGGGGCGGGCGGCGGCGGGGCGATCTGCTGGACGGCGGGGCCGCCGCCGAGCATCAGCTCCGCGAAGGTCGCCATCGCCTCGTCGAGCTGGCCGCCGATGCGGCGGACCGACTCGTCGTTGCTCTTGCGCACCAGCGAATCCACCGAGTCGGTGTCCGGCTGCTTGGCCAGCGTGCCCTCGACCTTGGACAGCCCGCTCTTGAGCGAACCGTCGAGGTCGCCGAGCCTGCCGCCCAGATCGTTCTCCACCTTGTCGAGCCGCGAGGCCAGGTCGTCGAGCCTGCCGGTGACCGTGTCGAGCTTGCCGCCGAGGCCGTCGAGGCGCTCGGAGGAGTCGACCATCTCGCCGGTCTCGGTGACCGCGGTCTTCAGCGCCTCGGTGGCCGAGCCGATCCGCTCCTTGGTCGCGCGGTCGAGATCGTCCACGCGCGAGCGCAGTTCGGCGTCGGTGGAGTCGATCCGCTCGCGCAGCCCGGACTCGGCCAGCTCGATCCGCTCGCGGACCGGGCCGTGCACGGCGGCGGGGAGCGATTCGAGGCGCGCGTCCTGCTTGTCCAGGTGGCCGCCCAGCTCGTCGAGCCTGCGGTGGATGTTCTGCAGCTTGTCCTCGAGGCCGTCCATCCGGCCGGCGACGCCCTCGAAGCGCGCGGCGACGCCGTCGAGGCGGCCGTCGAGCTGGGCGAAGGGCTTGGCCAGCTTGTCGACGATGCTCTCGACCGCGTGGGTCAGCGCGGAGATCGCGTTGTCCTGGGCCTCGAGCCGCGACATGGCCTCGTCGAGCCGCTCGGCGAGCACGCCGACCTCGGTCCGGTCGGGCAGCTCGGACAGCCGCTTGCGGACGGCGCCCAGCGAGTCCACCGGGGCGAGCCGGGCGTAGATGTCGTCCAGCGCGTCGAAGATCTGCTGCTGCTCGCTCTCACGCACTTCGGCCGCGCGCACCAGCATGTTGCGCATCCGGTCGAAGGACGGGGCGGCAATGTGGTTGTCAGTGGTCACTGCGGTGTCCTTCGTCGGCGGGGAAAATGGGAGGGACGTGTAACGAAGCTTATCCATTGCGAAATTGCTGTGTGTATGACCCCCGTGAAGCACGCAATGCCGAGGTCGCCCCCGGATGGCCGATTCAGTCGGTGATCGTCAACGCTCAGGGTTAGGTGGAGGCTGAGCGTTAGGGCCATGTAGGGGAATGACACCAAGACTACCGTTGGATCCATGTCAGACGGAAGCACAGTAACCCCAGTAGCGCCCGTACCTCCGGCGTTGCGCGCGGAGACCCTGCGCCGCGCGCCCAAGGTCCTCCTGCACGACCATCTCGACGGCGGGCTGCGGCCCGGCACCGTCGCCGAACTCGCCGAGGCGACCGGGTACGCGGGCCTGCCCACGACCGACGTCGACGCGCTCGGACGGTGGTTCCGCGAGGCCGCCGACTCCGGTTCGCTGGTCTCGTACCTGGAGACGTTCGCCCACACGTGTGGCGTGATGCAGACGGAAGAGGCGCTGGTCAGGGTCGCCGCCGAGGCGGTGGAGGACCTCGCCGCGGACGGTGTCGTGTACGCCGAGGTTCGTTACGCACCGGAACTGTTCGTCGAACGTGGGCTGTCACTCGATGCGGTGGTCGAGGCCGTGCAGGCGGGCTTCGCCGAAGGCGTCAGCCGGGTAGCGGAGCGTGGTGCCGCCATCCGGGTGGGGACGCTGCTGTGTGCCATGCGCCAGCACGCCAGGGCGCTGGAGATCGCCGGTCTCGCGGTGCGTTACCGCGATGCCGGTGTGGTCGGGTTCGACATCGCGGGACCGGAGGACGGATTCCCGCCGACCCGTAATCTCGACGCGTTCGAGTTCCTTCGCCAGAACAATGCGCATTTCACTATTCATGCCGGCGAAGCGTTCGGGCTCGCTTCCATTTGGGAGGCCATTCAGCACTGCGGTGCCGAACGGCTCGGGCACGGGGTGCGTATCGTCGACGACATCAAGACCGACGCCGACGGAACGGTCCATTTGGGACGGTTGGCGGCCTATGTCCGGGACCGCCGGATCCCGCTGGAGATCTGCCCGACGTCCAACGTGCAGACCGGCGCGGCGCCCTCGATCGCCGAGCATCCGATCGGGCTGCTGGCCCGCCTGGGCTTCCGGGTGACCGTCAACACCGACAACCGGCTGATGAGCGGATGCTCGATGAGCAGCGAATTCGCGGCGCTGCACGAGACGTTCGGCTTCGGCCTCGACGACCTGCGGTGGTTCACCATCAATGCGATGAAATCGGCGTTCATCGATTTCGACGACCGGTTGAAGCTCATCAACACCGTGATCAAGCCGGGATACGCCGCGCTGGCCTGAGTTTCCCCGGCCCGGAACGCGGCCGCCGGATGGCGGTTGCGTTCCTTAGCATGCCCAACTATATTTCAGTATATAGGAACAGGGTCTCAAAATATGGGATAGTGGTGAGGATGTCGCAGGTCGCGAGCGCGCGTGTGGTCCGGGAAAAACCTCGGGTGAACCGGTGGCTCGTGCTCGCGCTCGGTCTCGCCGCGCAGACCGCGAGCTGCACTTTCCTGTACGGCCTTCCCTTTCTGGTCCCCGCGATGCGGACGACCGCGGGACTCACCCTCGCGCAGGCGGGCACCGTGGTCGCGGCGCCGAGTATCGGGTTGCTCTTTACCCTGATCGTGTGGGGCGCGGCTGCGGACCGTTACGGGGAGCGGCTCATCATGGCGCTCGGACTGGGCGCCTCGGGGTTACTCCTGGTGTTCGCCGCGCTCGGAACTCACTCGGTCGGCCTACTCTTCGGGGTGTTTCTGGCTGCCGGTGCGTGTTCGGCCTCGGTCAACGCGGCGAGCGGCCGGGTGGTGATGGGCTGGTTCTCCGCGTCCGAACGCGGGGTGGCGATGGGCATCCGGCAGACCGCGCAGCCGCTCGGCGTCGGCGTCGCCGCGCTGGGGCTGCCGCCGCTCGCGGAGCACTGGGGTTTCCGGGCCGCGATGCTGCTGCCCGCGGTGCTCGCGGTCGTCGTCGCCGCGCTGGTCGCCTGGCTCGTCGTCGACCCGCCGCGCCCGGCCGGGTCAGGTGCGGGGGCGGGCTCGGGCGAGAAACCGCCGTCGCCGTACCGGAAACCGGCGCTGTGGCGGCTGCACGGCGCGAGCGCGCTGCTGGTCGTCCCGCAGTTCGCGGTGTCGGCGTTCGCCCCGGTGTACCTGGTTTCGGTGCAGCACTGGAGCGTGCTGGCGGCGGGCTGGTTCCTGGCGGTGGTGCAGGTGCTGGGCGCGCTGGGCAGGCTGGCCTCGGGCTACTGGTCCGACCGCGTGGGCAGCAGGCTGCGGCCGATGCGGCAGCTGGCGGTGGCGAGCGCGGCGGCGATGCTGCTGGTCGCGCTCGGGGACGCGACCTGGCCGTGGCTGGTGGCGCTCGCGCTGGTGCTGGCGGCGGTGATCACGGTGAGCGACAACGGTCTCGGCTTCACCGCCTCCGCCGAACTCGCCGGCGTGGCGTGGTCGGGCCGCGCGATGGGCGCCCAGAACACCGCGCAGAACCTCGCCTCGGCCCTCACCCCGCCGGTACTGGGCCTGGTGATCGGGGACTCTCGGTACGCGCTGGCGTTCTGCGTCGCGGCGATCTTCCCGGCGCTGGCCATCGCCCTGGTCCCTGCCCGCGCCGAACACCTCGGCTCCTGAGCCACGGGCACACACCCGGGAAGCACTTGCCCCGGCACCCCGCATCCCGAAAAGCCGTGAAGGCCTCCTTACTGGCAGTCAGCGCCGGTAAGGAGGCCTTCACGGACCGAACGATAAGGGTCTAGACCACCGTGAGGCGGTTCTCGAACGACTCGACGAGCTTCCGCCACGCGCTCTGCTCGGCGTCGAACGGGGCCGACGGCTCGAGCCGCGTCGGGTCCGGCCGCAGCACGAACGACACCAGCCAGCCGAGGCTTTCGTTGGCGGCCAGCGCGGTTTCCGCGACGTCGTCACCCGCCCAGTCGGACGCGTCGGTGATCAGCTCGACGGCCAGCTCCAGCTGGGTCGGGTCGATCGACTCGGGGCCCTCGGCGATGTCGTCGTCGAGACCGTTGAGCACGTAGGTGTTCTCGGCGTCGACCTCGATCTCCAGCTCGCCCGCGGTGGCCCTCTGCACCACTTCGTCCCAAGTGGACACTTCGACGAGGTCGGTGTCGGCGAGTTCCTTGCCGTCCGCGATCGCGCGGACGAGGGCCTTCTCCGAGGTGAAGACGTCGATTTCGCCCTCGCTGCCGAGGAACACCGGCTTGTCGTCGAGGTAGCAGCGCAGCGTGTAGTACTCCGCGCCCGAGGTCACGATCTTGATCGGGTCGATGCCGACCTCGCCCCAGAACCCGACCGGGACGTCCTCTTCGTCGTCCTCGTCCTCGTCGTCGGAGTCCTCGTCGGTGGAGACGGCTTCCAGATCGTCGTCACCCTCGTCGGCGCCCGCCTCGGCCTCGGCCGACTCCTCGTGGAACGCGGCCAGCTCCTCGGCGGTCTGCTCCAGCACCGCGGCGTCGACCTCGGGCTGGGTCACCAGGCCGTCGATCGCGTCGAGCACGGTGTCCCATTCCTCCGACACCGCCTTGGACAGGTCGTTCCACAGCACCGTGCCCTTCTGGCCGGTGAACGGCAGCCGTCCCTGCTCCAGCAAGGAGAAGCCCTCGTGCGCGTCGAGGATCTCGTGCACGTCCTCCAGCTCGCAGACGTCGGCGAGCGAGCGGACGATGCCGATGATCTCGGCCAGCTCGGAGATGGTCCACGAGTCCGGCTCGTCGGCGACCAGCTCGGGCACGCCCACCAGGTCGTAGGAGTGGTCGTCGTCGGGGATCAGCTCGGGCACGTTCAGCGCGGGCACCGCGTCCCACGCCGGGTGGTCGAGCAGGTCGTGCTGCTCGGACGTGCGGACGAACGCGGCAAGGTGCGCGGCGTCGGGGAAGGCGTACAGGTCGTCCTCGTCGCCGAGGAACGCTTCCCACTCCTCGCCGTCCTCCCGCCAGCGCGGCGCCCACAGGGTGACCACATCGCCCTGCGGCAGGCCGAGTTCGATCGGGATGATGTCCTGTGCCATTCCTTAGCCCTCCGGATTACCGCCCGTGTACGCGCGACACCGGTTGTTCCCCCGGTCGTGCGCGGTATGCGCAGCCTACGGGTTTCCGCTCCGGCCCGCGATTGCCCCTGGCCAAGTCCGAACCAACGGATGGCACGATGGGGCACCTGATGACTCTTACAGACCTCCTGCCAGCGGATCCCGACGCCGACGCCCTGTTCGAGGCCTTCTCCACCTGGACGGCCGAACGGGGGCTCGAGCTGTACCCGGCGCAGGAGGAGGCGCTGATCGAAGTCGTCTCCGGGGCGAACCTCATCCTGTCGACCCCGACCGGTTCCGGCAAGAGCCTCGTCGCGGTCGGCGCGCACTTCACCGCGCTCGCACACGGGCGGCGCAGTTACTACACCGCGCCGATCAAGGCGCTGGTCTCGGAGAAGTTCTTCCAGCTCATCGACATCTTCGGCGCGGACAACGTCGGGATGATGACCGGCGACTCCAGCGTCAACGCGGATGCCCCGATCATCTGCTGCACCGCCGAAATCCTGGCGAACATCGCATTACGGTTCGGTCGCGACGCCCCGGTGGGCCAGGTGGTGGCCGACGAGTTCCACTTCTACTCCGAGCCCGACCGCGGCTGGGCGTGGCAGGTACCGCTGCTGGAGCTGCCGGACGCGCAGTTCGTGCTGATGTCGGCGACCCTGGGCGACGTCTCCTTCTTCGAAAAGGATCTGACCCGCCGCACCGGCCGCCCGACCGCGGTTGTGACATCGGCACAGCGACCTGTCCCACTGACTTTCCGCTACGCGCTGACGCCGTTGCACGAAACGCTGTCCGAACTGCTGCACGGCGGCCAGGCCCCGGTGTACGTCGTGCACTTCTCGCAGGCGGCCGCGATCGAGCGGGCGCAGACGCTGATGAGCATCAACGTCACGTCGAAACCGGAGAAGGAGGCCATCGCCGAGATGATCGGCGACTTCCGGTTCTCCGCCGGGTTCGGCAAGACGCTGTCGCGGCTGGTGCGGCACGGCATCGGCGTGCACCACGCCGGGATGCTGCCGAAGTACCGGCGGCTGGTCGAGCAGCTCGCGCAGGCGGGGCTGCTCAAGGTGATCTGCGGGACCGACACCCTCGGCGTCGGCATCAACGTGCCGATCAGGACCGTGGTCTTCTCGGCGCTGACGAAGTACGACGGCGTCCGGCAGCGTCACCTCAAGGCGCGGGAGTTCCACCAGATCGCCGGGCGGGCGGGCCGCGCGGGCTACGACACCGACGGCTATGTCGTGGTTCAGGCGCCGGATCACGTCGTGGAGAACGCGAAGGCACTGGAGAAGGCGGGCGACGATCCCAAGAAGAAAAAGAAGATCGTCCGCAAGAAGGCGCCCGAGGGGTTCGTCAACTGGACCGAGAGCACCTTCGACCGGCTGATCGCGGCGGAGCCGGAGCCGCTGACGTCGAGCTTCCAGGTCAGCCACTCGATGCTGCTGAACGTGATTTCCCGGCCGGGCAACGCCTTCGACTCGATGCGGCATCTGCTGGAGGACAACCACGAGCCGCGACCGTCGCAGCGGAAGCTGATCCTGCGCGCCATCGCGATCTACCGCGCGCTGCTCGCCGCGGGCGTCGTGGAGCGGCTCGACGAACCCGACGAGCAGGGCCGGATCATCCGGCTCACCGTCGACCTGCAGTTCGATTTCGCGCTCAACCAGCCGCTTTCGCCGTTCGCGCTGGCCGCGATCGAACTGCTCGATCCGGAGTCGCCGGTCTACCCGCTCGACGTCGTGTCCATTATGGAATCCACTGTGGACAACCCGCGTCCGGTGTTGTCGCAGCAGCAGTTCAAGGCGCGGGGCGAGGCCGTGCAGGCGATGAAGGCCGACGGCATCGAGTACGACGAGCGGATGGAACTGCTCGAAGACGTCACATACCCGAAGCCGCTGGAGGAGCTGCTGAACGCGGCGTACGCCAGTTATCGGCAGGGGCATCCGTGGGTCGCCGACTACGAGCTCTCGCCGAAGTCCGTGGTGCGCGACATGTACGAGCGCGCGATGAACTTCGTGGAGTACATCGGTTTTTACCAGCTGGCGCGGTCGGAAGGCTTGGTGCTGCGCTATTTGGCCGACACCTACGACGCGCTGCGTCACACGGTCCCGGACGAGGCGAAGACGGAACCGTTGCAGGACCTCATCGAATGGCTCGGCGAGCTGGTCCGGCAGGTCGACTCCAGCCTGCTCGACGAGTGGGAAGCGTTGCGGCATCCGGAAGAAGAGGGGCCGGTGCCGACGCGGCCGCCGTCCGAGCCGCCCGCGGTCACGCGCAACGAGCGGGCGTTCCGGGTGCTGGTGCGCAACGAACTCTTCCGCCGCGTCGAGCTGGCCGCGCGGCGTGCGTACGTGTCGCTCGGCGAGCTGGACGGTGCGGACGGCTGGGACGCCGACGCGTGGGAAGACGCCATGGAGGACTACTTCGACGAGCACGAGACGCTCGGGATCGGCCCGGACGCGCGCGGCCCGGCGTTGCTGATGATCGAGAAGGAGTCCGGCGTCTGGCGCGTGCGGCAGATCTTCGACGACCCGGCGGGGGATCACGACTGGGGTATCAGCGCCGAGGTCGATCTCGCGGCGTCCGACGAGGCGGGCTCCGCGGTGCTCCGGATCGTGGACGTCAACCAGCTCTGATCTTCGGGAGGGTGGGGAAAACCCCACCATGGAACTGTGGTGCGCACCCTGGCCGCCGGGGCCGCCGTCGAGCAGAGTCGTCGGTATGGCATCCACCAGGCGTGACATGCTCAAGCTCGGGGCGGCGGCCATCGCGGCGGGCGCGGCCACGATGGCGCCGCAGGCCGCGTCGGCGGCTCCGGCCGGGTTCGAGCGGCTGCGGATCCGGACCAGGGCAGGGACGTTCGACGCGCTCGCCGCCGGACCACAGAGTGGGCGCCCGGTCCTGTTGCTGCACGGCTTTCCCGAGTCGAGCCTCGAATGGCGGGCGCAGCTGACGGCGCTGGGCGCGGCCGGATTCCGCGCGGTGGCGCCGGATCAGCGTGGTTACTCGCCGGGGGTGCGGCCGGCGCGGATCGACGCCTACCGGCTCGACAACGCTGTCTCGGACGTCCGCGGCATCGCGAACACCTTGGGCTGGAACAGGTTCGACGTCGTCGGTCACGACTGGGGCGCGTGTGTCGCGTGGATCGCCGCCCGGTACCCGGGGCGGATCCGGAAGCTGGCCGCGGTGTCGGTCCCGCATCCCGCCGCGTTCGCCGAGGCGTTGCGGGCCGATCCCGCGCAGCGGGAGGCGTCGAAGTACATGGATGGGTTCCGCGAGCCCGCGCCCGGCCCGGAAAACCGCATCCTCGCGGCGGGGCCGCCGAAGCTGGACGGCGTCCCGCGGGAGATCTGCGAGGAGTACTTCGCGCGACTCTCCGAGCCCGGCGCCTTGACCGCCGCGCTGAACTGGTACCGCGCCAACGACTTCGCCGGATACGAGCAGTGCGTGCGGGTACCGGCCTTGTTCATCGCGGGCGACGATCCGATGGTCGCGCCGTCCGGGATCTTGAACACTCGCCGTTGGGTGACCGGGCCGTACCGGCTGGAACGGCTGACCGGCGTCGGGCACTTCGTCCCGGAATCCGCGCCGGAGACCGTTTCCCGGCTTCTGCTCGACCACCTGTGTCCTGTTTAGACATTCGGCGGCGGAAGGATCGCCTGTGCGTCGGCACCGTCGAACCACAGCTTGACGACGAAGGCCATGGTCGCCTCCATGAGCACGGCCCGGTCGAGCCCGCCGCCGTCGAGCGGGACGCAGCCGAGATCCCGCACGAGCGTGCGGACGTGGTCCAGCGCGCGTTCGTCGTCGCCGCACAGCGGCACCGCGAGCGGGCGGCCGCCGAACACCGGCGGGGTCAGCCGCCAAGTGTCCACATGGCACAGATTGAACGCCTTGACCACGTGGGCCCCCACCGATTTCGCGGTGATCTGCTCCGCCATCGAGGTGCCAGGTGGCGTCTGCGGGAACAGCGTCTCGTCGACGGCGTTGGTGGGATCGATCAGGGTGATCCCGTCGAGGGCGCCGGACGCAGCGCCGGCGGCGTCGAGGACGTCCAGGACGCTGTCGGCGGGCAGCGCCAGCAGGATCGCGTCAGCGAACTCGACCGCGTCGGTCCAACTCCCGCTTCGCGCGCCGAACTGTTTCGCGAGCGCGGCGGCCTTCGCCGGGTCGCGGCCGCTCACGAGCAGGTCGTGCCCGGCACGCGCCCACTGCGTGCCGAGCGCGTCCGCCATCCCGCCGGTGCCGAAAATGCCGATGCGCATGGGAACTCCTTCTCCGGTGTGCTGACCGGGTCAACGGTAGGAAGGCGCGCGGGTACCGATTGGTTACCGCGTGAGCGGGCACAATGGAGCCGTGGACCGCATCGAGCACGAGTTCCTCGCCGACTGCCGCACCCGGCTGGCCTTCGACCTGGTGGCCAACACGTGGAACCCGGTCGTGCTGTGGGCATTGCGGAAGGGGCCGCAGCGGCCTTCGCTGCTGCGGCGGCGGATCGGCGGGATCAGCACGAAGGTGCTCACCGAAACCCTGCGCAGGCTCGAGTACTCCGGGCTGGTCATTCGCCGGGCGGTCGACACTCCGTCACGGGTCGAGTACGCGCTGACCGAACTCGGCGCGAGCCTGCTCGGCCCGATCGAGGCGTTCGGACACTGGGCGGCCGAACACGGTGACGACGTCATGGCCGCGCAGGAGCGGATGGACGAGCTGGCCTGACTCCGCCCTTTGGGGCAAGTTTCGGTCAACTACGTCCTCTGCGAGGCCGGTTCGGGCTAGCGTCGGCGCACTGGGACGGATTCGTGAACTGGAGGGGTCATGCGGAACATCAAGCGGGTGGCGGCCGGGATGCTGGTGGCGGGTGCCGCGGCGGCGGTACTGGGCGTGGTGGGCGCGACGTCCGCGCAGGCCGCCACGGCCATCGAGTACGGGGCACCGGCCGCGACGACGCAGAGCGGCGGCGACGTCGAGTCCATTGTGGCCGGTGCGTACAAGAAGCTCGGCAAGGCCGCGGTGACCCCGGACGCCTCCGCCACCGAGTACTGAGCTGACCTGACCTGCCGTCAAGGCCACCTTATGGGCGTCAGACGCCCATAAGGTGGCCTTGACGGCATTCGGGACCCCCGGGCGGGAGCGGCGAACTCGCGTGATTGGGCGCGTATCTCGCGTGATTGGGCGGAGATCTCGCGTGATCAGGTGGGGGAGAGGCGGGTGGGGCGGGTGAGCAGGACGGTGGCGAGCATGAGCAGGGAGAGGGCGGGGAGCGGGTAGCCGAGGAGGAGGCCGGCGGTGGTGTCGGCGAGCGGGGCGGCGATTCCGGCGGCGAAGATCCAGGCCGGGGCGGTGCGGGGTTTGGCAGTGGGCGACCACGAAGTCCGCTTGCCGGGTTTGGCGACCGAGAGCCAGGCCTGGAAGGCGAGAACGCCGGCCATCAAAGCGGTTCCGGCGATCAGCGGCCAGCCGATCGGGACGGGCGCACCCGCGCGGGCCGCCTCGACGGAGTCGCGTAGCGCACCGGAAAGCAGGAAGATCCCGGCGTAGAGCTGCGCCAGCGTCAACACGAACTTCGTGAGCACCCACCAGTGCCGGAAGAATCCCCACGCGGTCGAGGCGGCGAGCAGGATGCCGGTGAACGCGGCGGCGTTGGCCATCGGCGCGAGCAGCGTCGTGTCCAGCACGTGCGCCATCGACGTCGCGCTGACCCGCACCCGCGGATCGTCGGTGGTCGCGCCGAGCACGAGCAGCGTCATCAGCGCCAGCGCCTCGCCGATCCAGACGACCGACGACAGCACGTGCAGCCACACCACGGCCTGTCGCCAGCGTGGAGAGGTCTTCTTCGCGGGCACACTCACGGTGTCCAGGATCGCGACCCGGCGGGCCCGGCACATCCGGCGAAATCACCCAGCCGACCCCGGAATCCGGGATCAGGGCGGGGAGGCCTTGGCCAGTTCGAGCAGCGGGACGGCCGCCGCGGTGTCGGTGATCAGCGTGGTGACGATGCCGGAACGCAGGACCGCGTCCACCGCCGCCGCCTTCGGCTCGCTGTACCCGAGCGCGATGACCTCGGGGATCGCGCGCAGCTCCTCGGTGCTGATGGCCAGGACGTGGTGGGCGAGCCCGGTGGAGAGCGCCGTGCCGTCGGCCGCGAACAGCCGCGCGGCGACCTCCGCGGTCGCGCCGCGCTCGGCGATCGCCGAGCGTTCGGCCTCGTCCAGCGCGTCGTACACCGTCGACTCGTTCGGTTGCCACGCGCCGATGCTGACCACGGCCTTGGTGAGGTTCTTGAACTGCGCGAACGTTTCCGCGATACCGGGCTGACGGCGCAGCGTCTCGGTGGTACGCCGGTCGGGCAGCACCAGTGGCCCGAACATCGGGTACGCGTCGCCGCCGGACACCGACGTCACGCGGCTGACGGTCTCCACCGAGCGGCCCCGCATGTCCATCCCCGCCTGCACTCCGCACAGTTGCACGATCGGGCAGCGTGGCAGTGCCCTGATTTCCTCGGTCATGGCGTTGACCGAGCGGGCCCAGGACAATCCGATGATGTCGTCCTTGGTCGCGATGTCCTCCAGGAGCCGCGCGGCGAGTGTCCCGATCTTCTTGCGGACGATCTCGCGGGGTTCGCTCTCCCGCGCTCGTTCGAGCACGAGAACCCGGTCGAGCCGGTATGCGGAACGCAGCTCCTCCGACAGGACGACGTCGACAGGGGACGGCATTCGGAACTCGATCCGGACGAGCCCGGTTTCCCTGGCCTTGTCCAGCATCCTGGCGATCTTGAACCGGCTCACGCCGAACTCGTCGGCGATCTCCAGCTTCGACTTCCCACGCACGTAGAAGCAGTAGGCGACGCTGGCCAGGTCGAGCGAGTCGGCCAGACTCGATGCAACGGAACGAGCGCTCATTTGAGCATTATAGCGTGAAAACTCGGCGAAAGGTTGACGTACCACCAGGCAAAACCCTGTAATGCCTACACATGCCAGCCGCACGATAGATCAATGACGCTCATACGAGCGGATGAAGGGAGAGGCATGCGTGCCGCGATCGTGGACCGTCCCGGGGAGATCAGGGTCGGTGAGGTGCCCGATCCGAAGCCCGGGGAACGGCAGGTCGTCATCAAGGTGGGTGCCTGCGGGATCTGCGGGACGGATCTGCACATCGCCGACGGCCACTTCCCGCCCACGCCCTATCCGATCGTCCCCGGCCACGAGTTCGCCGGCGAGATCGTCGAGCTCGGCGCGGACGTGCCGGGCGAATGGCGGATCGGCGACCGGGTCGCGGTCGACCCGTCGCTGTTCTGCGGTTACTGCACGCCGTGCCGGTCCGGGCACGGCAACCTGTGTGCCAACTGGAACGCCACCGGCGACACGGTGAACGGGGCCTTCGCCGAATACGTCGCCGTCCCCGCCGCCACCTGCTACCGCATGCCCGACACCATGACCTGGGAACAGGGCGCGCTGGTCGAGCCGGTTTCCTGTGCGGTGCACGGCGTGCGCAAGATCGGGGTCGAGGCCGGCGAACGCTTCCTCGTCGTCGGCGCGGGCACGATGGGGCTGATCATGCAGCAGTTGCTGCAACGCGCGGGGGCGCGGGTCACGGTCGTCGACCGCAACGCCGACCGCCTGCCGCGTGCCACCCGGCTCGGCGCCGAGGCCGTCGCGAGTGACGTCGCCGAGCTGAACGGCGAGAAGTTCGACGCCGCCGCGGACTGCACCGGTGCCGCTCCGGCCATCGAAGCCGCGTTCGACTCGCTCCGCCGAGGCGGGCGGCTGCTGATCTTCGGTGTCGCGCCCGCCGAGGCCCGTGTCGCGCTCTCGCCGTTCCGTATCTACAACGACGAGATCACCGTCGTCGGCTCGATGGCCGTGCTCAACAGCTTCGGCACCGCGCTCGACCTCGTCGCGAACGGCGCCGTCGACACCGGCGCGCTGCTCACCGACACTCTGCCGCTGGAGCGCTATCCCGAGGCACTCGACCTGATGCGCAGCGGAGCGGGCCTCAAGGTCCAGGTCCTCCCGGGGGCGAGTGGTGCGTAGGCTCGGATACCTGCTGGCGGCGGTGGCCCTGCTGGTCACCGGATGCGCGGGAGCGGGCGCGGCGGGCGGCGGCGGCCGCACGCTCGTCATCGCGATCGTCGCCAACCCGCAGATGAAGGACGCGATGGCGTTGTCCTCGGAGTTCGAGAAGGCCAACCCGGGCGTCAAGCTGAAGTTCGTTTCGCTGCCGGAGAACCAGGCACGGGCGAAGATCACCGCGTCGACGGCGACCGAGGGCGGCGAGTTCGACGTCGTCATGATCAGCAACTACGAAGCGCCGCAGTGGGCCGCGAACGGCTGGCTGGAGAACCTCGAACCGCATATGGCCGCCACGCCCGGATACGACAGGAACGACTTCATCCCGAGCATCCGGCAGTCACTGTCCTATAAGGACCAGATGTACGCTGTCCCGTTCTACGGCGAATCGTCGTTCCTGGCCTACCGCAAGGACCTCTTCGAGAAGGCCGGGCTGACGATGCCCGCGAAACCGACCTGGCAGCAGATCGCCGAGTTCGCCGCGAAGCTGGACGACAAGGCGAACGGCGTCGCCGGGATCTGCCTGCGCGGAAAGCCCGGCTGGGGCGAGAGTCTCGCGCCGTTCACGACGGTCGCGAACACCTTCGGCGCGCAGTGGTTCGACAAGGGCTGGAACGCCAAGCTCACCAGCCCGGAGTTCAAGGCCGCCGCGGAGTTCTACGTGAACCTCATCCGCGAGCACGGCGAGGTCGGCGCCGCCAGCGCGGGCTTCTCCGAGTGCGGCACGAACTACACCCAGGGCCAGGCCGCGATGTGGTACGACGCCACCGTCATGGCCGGGACCAACGAGGACCCGGCGAGCAGCAAGGTCGTCGGCAAGTCCGGCTACGCGCCGGCACCGGTGGAGAAGACGCAGGCCAGTGGCTGGCTCTACACATGGTCGCTGGCCATTCCCAAGGTGGCCAAGGACAAGGACGCGGCCTGGAAGTTCATGGCGTGGATGACGGACAAGGCGTTCGTGCAGAAGGTCGGCACCACCTACGGCTGGAACCGGGTCCCGCCGGGTGTCCGGCAGTCCACTTACGACATTCCCGCCTACCGTGACGCCGCGAAGGCCTACGCACAGCCCACTTTGGACGGTATCGCCGACGCAAACCAGCAGAAGGCGATGGCGAATCCGGTGCCGTACCCCGGAATCCAGTTCGTCGGGATCCCCGAGTTCCAGGATCTCGGCACCCGGGTCAGCCAGCAGCTCTCGGCGGCGATCGCCGGACGGGAGTCCGTGGACGAGGCGCTGAAGCAGGCGCAGCAGTACGCCGAAACGGTTGGTAAGTCCTATCAGGAGGTTCGGTGATGTCCACGATCTCCGTCCCCGCTCGCACCGAACCCGCCGAACCCGCGAAGGCCAAGGCCGAACGCCGAGGGCTGAGCACGGCGGCCAAGCGGCGGCTCCCGCTGCTGCCCGCGCTGATCTTCGTCATCGCGGTGACCCAGCTGCCGTTCCTGCTCACCGTGTTCTACTCGTTCCAGTCGTGGAACCTGGTGCGCCCCGGCTCGCGGCACTTCGTGGGCCTGCGCAACTACGTCGACGTCTTCACCGACATGACGTTCCTCGGCGCGCTGCTGAACACCGTCGTGCTCACGGTGGTGTGCGTGTTCGTTTCGCTGCTGCTCGGGCTGGGACTCGCGATCCTGCTGGACCGCAAGTTCCTCGGCCGTGGCGCGGTGCGGACGCTGCTGATCACGCCGTTCCTCATCCTGCCCGCCGCCGGCGCGCTGCTGTGGAAGACGACGATGTTCCACCCGAAGTTCGGGTTGCTGCACTTCGTGTTCGGCACCGACGTCGACTGGCTCTCGCAGTTCCCGCTCGCGTCGGTGATGGTGCAGGTCGTGTGGCAGTGGACGCCGTTCATGATGCTGCTGATCCTCGCCGGGCTGCAGAGCCAGCCGAAGGACGTGCTGGAGGCCGCGTCGGTCGACGGCGCGGGCCGCTGGCGCACGTTCACCGCGATCACGCTGCCGCACCTGAGCCGGTTCCTGCAGCTGGCGACGTTGCTCGGCGCGATCTACATCGTGAACAGCTTCGACGCGATCTTCCTGATGACACAGGGTGGTCCCGGTACCGCGAGCACGAACCTGCCGTACTACATCTACCAGCGCGCGTTCGAGGGCTTCGACGTCGGGCAGTCCTCGGCGATGGGCGTGGTCGTGGTCATCCTGACGATGATCGTGGCGACCTTCGCGCTGCGCCTGATGTTCCGCACCTTCTCGGTGGACGGGGGCGTGAAATGAGCACACTCACCACGAAACGCCGTTTCGGGGCGGGATCGCTGACCGCGGTCACCTGGGTACTGGCGATCCTGTTCGTGTTCCCGCTGATCTGGATGGTCATCACCGCGTTCAAGCAGGAGGCCGACGCCTCCACCGATCCGCCGAAGGTGATCTTCAGCCCGACGCTCGATCAGTTCGCCGGGGTGATCGACCGCGGTTTCCTGCCCTACCTGGCGAACTCCGCGTTCGTCACGGTGATTTCGACGCTCCTGGTGCTGCTGCTCGGCGTCCCGGCCGCGTACGCGCTTTCGCTTGCGCCGGTGAAGGGGACGTCGAACGCGCTCGGGTTCTTCCTGTCCACGAAGATGCTGCCGATCGTGGCCGCGATCATCCCGCTGTACGTGATTTCGCAGAACGTCCAGCTGCTGGACAACGTGTGGGCGCTGGTCATCCTCTACACGTCGATGAACCTGCCCCTGGCGATCTGGATGATGCGCTCGTTCTTCCTCGAGGTCCCGAACGAGATGATCGAGGCGGGCCGGATCGACGGCGCGAAACTGCCGACGCTGCTGTACCGCGTGATCATGCCGGTGGTGGCGCCCGGTATCGCGGCGACGGCGTTGATCTGCGTCATCTTCTCCTGGACGGAGTTCTTCTACGCGGTGAACCTGACCGCGGCGCGGGCGGGCACGGTACCGGTGTTCCTCGTCGGCTTCATCACCAGCGAGGGCCTGTACTGGGCGCAGCTCTCGGCCGCCGCGCTGCTGGCGTCCCTGCCGGTGATGATCGTCGGCTGGATCGCGCAGAACCACCTGGTCCGCGGCCTGTCCATGGGCGCGGTGAAGTGACCTGAAGGGGACTTTCGTCGCGTAAGGCGCGCTGAATGGGGCGTTTCAACCCGGGGGCCCCGGGGGAAACACCCACACCACAAAACACCAGGCTGCGCATATCCCGGCGCCGGGCGCACAGGACCACC
>NZ_JBHYIK010000001.1:293745-301133 GCF_042739735.1 Amycolatopsis sp. NPDC059027
GTGTCGCGGGGGGCGCTTTTTGGTCCGTCGTGGGGTATTGCGCGCGCTTGGGGGGGGTTTTGGGTCATTCCCGGGGGGGGCCCGGGGGCAACCCCCCCCTTCAGCAGCTCACTCCTGGAGCGACAGTGCCTGGCTCGGGCAGACGTGCACGGCCTCGCGGGCCTTCTCGACGAGTTCGCCCTCCGGCTTGTCGTCGAGCACGATGACCGTGCCGTCCTCTTCGCTCTGGTCGAACAGGGCGGGCTCGGTCAGTACGCACTGACCCGCGCCGACGCACTTCCCGGTGTCCGCGATGATCTTCATTTCGTCTTGCCTCCTACCAGGTGACCGGCAGCCGGTGCAGACCGTAGATGGACGCGTCGTCCTTGAACGGCAGGTCGTCCACGCCGGCGGCCGGTTTCAGTTCGGGAATACGATGGAACAACGTGTCGAAGACGATCTGGAGTTCCAGTCGAGCCAGGTTCTGCCCGAGGCACTGATGGAACCCGAAACCGAACGCGACGTGGTGGCGCGCGCCGCGTTCGATGTCGAACGTCTCCGGGTCCGCGAAGTGCTCGGGGTCCCGGTTGGCGATGTGCCCCAAGGCGAGGACACCCTCGCCGGCACGAATGGTGACTCCGCCGATCTCGGCGTCTTCGACGCAGAACCGCGCGACGAAGGTGTCGACGATCGTGAAGTACCGCAACATCTCCTCGACGGCGTCGAGGGTCTTTCCCGGATCCGACCGGATGGCTGCCAGCTGGTCCGGGTTCTCCATCAGCATGAGCGCGCCGAGGGAAATCATGTTCGCGGTGGTCTCGTGGCCCGCGATGAGCAGGAGGAAGGCCAGCGCGACCATCGCGCTGTGCCGGTAGGTGCCCTCCTCGCGCCGCTTGACGATCTGGCGGCCGAAGAGGTCGTCGCCGGGTGACGCCTCCTTCGCGGTGATCAGCTCGTCCAGGTACGCGATGATGGCGTCGACCGAGGCCTGCCGCTCCTCGGGCCCGATCGCCTGGTCGAGCGTCTTCGCCGAATGCCGCTGGAAGTACTCGTGGTCTTCGTAGGGGACGCCGAGTAGTTCGCAGATCACCAGTGATGGCACGGGCAGGGACAGTGCTTGGACGAGGTCGGCGGACCTCTTTCCGTGGTGCGGTGGTCCGGCGAGCATGGCGTCGATGTGTTCGTCGACGATCTGCTGGATCCGGGGCCGTAGGGCTTCCATGCGGCGGACGGTGAATTCGCCGAGCACGGCACGGCGGGCGGGCCCGTGCTCCGGCGCGTCGAGCGTCAGTATGCTGCGCTCGTCGACCGGCAGCCGGATCGCGCCACCGGCCGTCAGTGCCGGGAACCGAGGGTCCCTGCGGTTGGCGCTGAACCGATGGTCGGTGAGCAGCGCGCGCACGTCCGCCAGCCGGGACAGCGCCCAGGCCTCCCGGCCGTCGGGCAGCCGGACCTTGGTGATCGGCTGCTCCTCGCGGATGCGCCGGTACTCGTCCGGCGGCGCGAACGGACAGCCGCGCGCGATCGGGAACTCCGGCGGAACGGCAGGGCTTTCCGCGGCGTGGATCGTCTCGGTCATGCGGCCCCCTACCTCACCATGTCACCGGGAGTTCGTACAAACCATAGATCGACGCGTCGTCCTTGAAGGGCAGATCATCGACTTCCCCAGTGTGCTTCAGCGTGGGAATCCTGCGGAAGAGGGTGTCGAAGACGATCTGGAGTTCCATCCTGGCGAGGTTCTGCCCGAGGCACTGGTGCGGCCCGAACCCGAACGCGACATGGTGCCGTGCCCCGCGCTCGATGTCGAACGAGTCCGGGTCCGCGAAGGCATCGGGGTCCCGGTTCGCCGAGTAGCCGAGCGCGAGCACGCCGTCGCCCGCCCGGATGGTGACGCCGCCGACCTCGGCGTCCTCGACGCACAGGCGCGCCGTGACGACGTCGGCGATCGTGAAGTACCGCAGCAGTTCCTCGACGGCGTCGAGGGTTTTGCCGGGGTCGGCCTTGATCGCGGCGAGCTGCTCCGGGTGTTCCAGGAACGCGAGCGTGCCGAGCGAGATCATGTTCGCGGTGGTCTCGTGCCCGGCGAGCAGCAGCAGGAATCCCGTCGCGACCAGCGCCGGACGCCGGTAGGTGCCCTCCTCGCTGAGCTTGACGATCTGGCGGCCGAGCAGGTCGTCGGTCGGGTCCGTTTCCTTCTGGGCGATCAGGTCGTCCATGTAGTGCTCGATGGCCTGGAACGCCGCCCTGCGTTCCGGCTGCGGGGTGTCCCGCTTGAGCATCGTCGCGGTGCGCTGCTGGAAGAACTCGTGGTCGGAGTACGGGACGCCGAGTAGTTCGCAGATCACCAGTGACGGCACGGGCAGGGACAGTGCCTTGACGAGGTCGGCTGGCTGGGGCCCGGCCAGCATCGCGTCGATGTGTTCGTCGACGATCTGCTGGATCCGCGGGCGCAGGGCTTCCATGCGGCGGACGGTGAATTCGCCGAGCACGGCACGGCGGGCGGGCCCGTGCTCCGGCGCGTCCATCGAGACGATCGACTTCTCGGCGTCCTTGTCCCGGACGCGGGCGCCGGCGACGAGCAGCGGGAAGCCGGGGTCCTGCCGGTTGGAGCTGAACCGGCGGTCGTTCAGCACCATCCGGACGTCCTCGTGCCTGCTGACCACCCAGGCCCATTTGCCGCCGGGGAGGCCGATCTTCGAGATCGGCTCCGCCTCGCGGATTTCCCGGTATTCCGGCGGCGGCGCGAACGGACAGGTCCTCTCCAGCGGGAATTCGTGCGTGTGCTGCAGAGTTTCGGTCATGACGGTGCTCCTCACCAGGTCACGGGAAGCCGGTACAGGCCGTAGATCAAGGCGTCGTCCTTGAAGGGCAGCTCGTCCATGCTCGTGGCGAGCTTCAGTGTCGGAATCCGCGCGAAAAGGGTGTCGAAGACGATCTGGAGTTCCATCCTGGCGAGGTTCTGCCCGAGGCACTGGTGCGGCCCGAAGCCGAACGCGACGTGGTGGCGGCCGCCGCGTTCGATGTCGAGGGCGTCCGGGTTCTCGAACGGCTCCGGCGCGCGGTTCGCCGAGTAGGCGAGCGCGAGCACGCCCTCGCCCGCCCGGATGGTGACGCCGCCGACCTCGGTGTCCTCGACGCACAACCGCGGGATCCCGTCGACGATCGAGGAGTACCGCAGCAGTTCCTCGACGGCGTCGAGGGTTTTGCCGGGGTCGGCCTTGATCGCGGCGAGCTGCTCCGGGTGCTCCAGCAGCGCCACCGTGCCGAGCGAGATCATGTTCGCCGTCGTCTCGTGGCCCGCGACGAGCAGCAGCCGGGCGAGTTCGACCACTCCCTCGTGGTCGTAGACGCTGTCGTCTTCGCGGGATTTGGCGATCTGCCGGCTGAGCAGGTCGTCGCCCGGCTCGGATTCCTTGCGGGTGACCAGTTCGTCGAGGTAGTCCCGGATCGCGGTGAACGCGGCGCGGCGTTGCTCGATGGTGGACTCGCGTTTGAGGGCCGTCGCGGTGTGCGCCTGGAAGTGCTCGTGGTCCTCATAGGGGACGCCGAGCAGCTCACAGATCACCAGGGACGGCACCGGCAGGGACAGCGTTTCCACCAGGTCCACCGGCTTCGGCGAGGAGAGGATCGCGTCGATGCGCTCGTCGACGATTTCCTGGATGCGAGGCCGCAGGGCTTCCATGCGGCGGACGGTGAACTCGCCGAGCACGGCACGCCGGGCCGGTCCGTGCTCCGGCGCGTCCATCGCGATGATCGACCGCCGGTCCGTGATCCGCGCGCCGCCCGGGATCTGGCTCGGGAAGTCGGGGTGCAGCCGGTCGGAACTGAAGTGCCGGTGGTCGGTCAGCACCGCGCGGACGTCCTCGTGCCGGGTCAGCACCCAAGCCTCTTTGCCGTTCACCAGGGTGACCTTCGAGATCGGCTCTTCCTCGCGGATCTGGCGGTATTCGGCGGGCGGTGCGAACGGACATTCCCGCGCCATGGGGAAGTTCGGAGTGGTCGTGCTGTCGAGAGTCTCGGTCATGATCGGCTCCTCACCAGGTCACGGGAAGTTCGTGGAGGCCGTAGATTTGCGAGTCGTTCTTGAACGGCAGTTCGTCCACGCTCGTGGCGAGTTTCAGCGTGGGAATCCTGCGGAAGAGGGTGTCGAAGACGATCTGGAGTTCCATCCTGGCGAGGTTCTGCCCGAGGCACTGATGCGCGCCGAAACCGAAGGCGACGTGGTGCCGCGCACCGCGTTCGATGTCGAGAGTGTCCGGATTCTCGAACGCGCTTTCGTCCCGGTTGGCCGAATTGCTCAGCCCGATGACGCCCTCGCCCTTCGGGATCACCACACCGGCGATCTCGACGTCTTCGGTGGTGACCCGCGACGTCGCGAACTCGGCGATCGTGAAGTACCGCAGCAGTTCCTCGACGGCGTCGGGGGTTTTGCCGGGATCGGCCTTGATCATGGCGAGCTGGTCCGGGTTCTCCAGCAGCGTCAGCGTGCCGAGCGAGATCATGTTCGCCGTGGTCTCGTGCCCGGCGATGAGCAGCAGGAACGCCGTGGCCACCAGGCCGAGATGGTCGACCTCGCCGGTTTCACGCTGCTTGACGATCTGGCGGCCGAGCAGGTCGTCACCCGGCGCGGCCTCCTTCGCGGTGACCAGCTCGTCCAGGAACTTCCGCAGCTCGTCGGACGCCTGCTGGCGCTCGGGGGCGTCGGCCTGGCGGTTCAGCAGCGTGCTGCTGCGCTGCTGGAAGAATTCGTGGTCTTCGTACGGGACGCCGAGTAGTTCGCAGATCACGAGCGATGGCACGGGCAGGGACAGTGCTTGGACGAGGTCGGCGGACCTCTTTCCGTGGTGCGGTGGTCCGGCCAGCATCGCGTCGATGTGCTCGTCGACGATCTGCTGGATCCGCGGCTGCAAGGCCCGCATGCGCTTCACGGTGAACTCGCCGACGACCTCACGGCGCGCTTGCCCGTGCTCGGGCGGGTCCATGTTGATCAGCGACACCCTGAACGGGTTTTTCCTGGTCTCCTCGTCCGTCTGCTGGAATCGCTCGATCATCAGCGGGAACCCGGGATTGAAGCGATTGGAGCTGAACCGTGGGTCGGTGAGCATGGTGCGGACGTCCTCGTGCCGGGTCAGCACCCAGGCGCGCTGCCCGGACGGCAGGGCGGCCATGGCGACCCGCCCCTCGTCCCGCATGCGGGAGTACTCCGGTGGCGGACTGAACGGGCAAGTCCGTTTCGCCGGGAAGGACGTGACGGGCGCGGCAGAACTGGTCAATTCGGTCATGTGCGGAGCCCCAATCCGGACGAAATGTATGTGGAGGGTTACATTCCGGTTATGCTCCCCAAGGTACTCAAGCGGAAGGTCTTCGTCCACTCGCGAAAGGGTGACCATTTGTGCATCGAGTCTGTCGCCAGCTACCCGTGCGAGAATCGGGCGGCCGGAGCGAGTTGAGAGGCGAGCGCATGACCGTTGACCCCGAGATCACCCTGCGGGCCGACGCGCGCCGTAACCGTGACCAGATCATCGCGGCCGCGCGGGCCATCTTCGCCGACGCCGGGCCCGAGGCCCCGATGGAGGAGATCGCCCGCGCCGCCGGGGTCGGGGTCGGCACGCTCTACCGGCGCTTCCCGGACCGGGACGCGCTGATCAGGGCCGTCGCGGTGGAGAACTTCGAACGCGTCCTCATCGACGCGCGTGCCGCCGCCGCGGAGAAGTCGACGGCGTGGGAGGCGCTGGAGTGGTTGTTGCACCATTCGGTCGAACTGCAGTTGAGCATTCAGCTGGCGATGCTGTCGCCGCGGGCCCTCGTCATCCTGAAGACGGATCCTCAGATCAGGAAGCATCGCGCCGAGTTGATGGACCTTTTGTCCGATCTGGTACGCGGTGCCCAGGACGAGGGCGTCCTCCGCGCCGACGTCGCCGCGGGTGACATCGCGATGATGTGCGCGGTGCTGATGCGCCAGAACCGCGCGAAGTCGGAGGACGTGGCCCGGATGGCGGCGGAGCGCTGCGTCGGCATCATGCTCGACGGCCTGCGGGCACGTCCGGGAACCCCGCTGCCCGGCCGGGCCCTCACCGCCGATGACCTGGACATGCTGCGCCGGCACCAGTGACGCGGTGCCGCGCCCGCTACCACCGACGAGCCGGGCCTGCCCAGCGTTCGTCGGCGACCGCCTTGGCCAGCCTGGCATCGGATGGCCTGAGAAGGCGCCAACCGACCACGAGATTGACGGTCATGAGTGCGACGATCGCGATCGGGATCGACAGGTACAGGACGACGGGTGTGGTGTACCCGATTTCGGGCCGGAATTCGTCGCCCTTGCGCTCGACGTCCGGAATGAACGCCGCATAGAAGATCAGTGTGCCGAACAGCGCTCCGCCGATTGCGCCGCCTAGAATTCCGGTGCTCAGCAGCGCTGAGCGCTTGTTCAGATAGTTTCCGGACAGACTGGCCGAGGAAACGGCGATCGTGAAGCCGGAGAGCACCATTGCCGCGGCGACCAGGATGGCCATGGTGATGGGCAGCATGTCGGCTGGCGTATGCGAGGGTTGCAGTCGTCGTCCGCCCACCCACAGGGTGATCCCGGCCAGCAGGCCGAACAGCGCACCGGGGACGCCGAGCCAGGGGAGCCTGTTGACACGAGCGGCCCATGCCGGGGGAAGCCAGAGGTGGGTGTGCTCCCGTTTCGCGGGCGGCGGTGGATACGGCGGCGGATGCATGGTCAGCCAGTCCGCCAGTCGCCGGGGTGTGTCATCTTGTCGAACTGCGTCATCGCCCAGTTCTTACCCAGGTTCCTGACCTTGTCGTCGATGGCCATCTGCTGAGTGGTAATGAGATTCGTCAACGTTTGTACTGCGCCGATGGCTTGAAAGATACCGGCGACTCCCGCACCGATGGTGGTGAGAATGAGTGCGACAGCTGCCGGCAGTCCGACTACCGTGAGCGCGCTGGCGATAGTTGCGCCGATTCCTATGGCGAGCCCGATGAGGATCCCGTTCACGGTCACCCAGAAGCTGTCGATTCCGTTGGCCAGGTCCGTCAGGGAGTTGCGAATCTGAAGGCCGATGTCCTTCATGGCATTGAGGCCGTTGACCTGAGCGGGCACGGTTGTTTTGTAAGTCTCCGCCGCACGTCCATGCCATTCCGTGTTGGTCTGGAGTTTTTCAAGGGCAACATTTCCTGCGGCTTCACCGTAGGGATTTCCGACTTTCTCTGCCCACTGTGTTGCGAAAAGACGCAACTTGTCGGTATTGCCCTTGTTGTGCCAGAATTCGTTGACCTTGTTCTGGAACTCCAGGTAACGCTTGTCGACCGCGTCGATCTGTTGCTTTATGGGCTCGATCATGTGCGAAAGGATGTCGGGTACCCAGGACAGGATGTCGTTGACCCGATCGAAGAACTGCCGGATA